>DDWE01000151.1 GCA_002345625.1 Desulfuromonadaceae bacterium UBA2294
GAACTTGAGGAGGTCGAAGAACTCGAGGAAATAGAAGAGCTCGAGGAAGTTGAAGAGCTCGAGGAGTTTGTGGAGCTTGACGAGGTCGAAGAGATCGAGGAGGTCGAGGAGGCCTTACTGGTCACTGACACCGGTTTTGACCTGGAGATCGAACTTGAAATCGACGAGCCTGAAGAAGAGGCGGTGCTCGAGATCAGTGAGGACGATATCCAGGAGATCGGTGACGGCCGTGACGTCTTTACCGCCCTGGAGGAGATCGAATTTTACCTGCAACAGGGACTTCTCGACGATGCTGAACGATCATGCTCCGAGCTGTTGGAACTGGTGCCGGAGAATGAAAAGGTGCGCAACAAACTCGATGAGATCGCTCGCAAGCGCTCCTCGGCAACGGCATCACCGGTTGATGATTTTATCGACCTTGCGGCTGAAGTCATGGCTGCAACTGAAGAGGTGCCCGAAGACGAATCGAGCAGTTTCGATCTGAACACCGATTTTGCAACAGCTGCCGCCGAGGTCGAAACAGTCGTCAGCCTCGAGGATGCCGAGTCGCATTACAACCTCGGTATTGCCTATAAAGAGATGGGGTTGATTGACGACGCCATTGCTGAATTTGACAAGGCGATGCGCAATCCGGCCCGTTTGGTCGACAGTCTGGTGCTCAAAGCAATCTGCCTGGCTGAAAGCTCCAATTTGGATGAGGCCGAGCAGGTTTTTTGGGCCGTTCTTGAACAACCGGACCTTGAGGTGACGGTCAAGGTGGCTCTGCAGTTCGAGCTCGGTCTGTTTTACGAAAATGCCGACAAGCGTACCGAGGCATTGAGTGTTTACGAAGAAGTGGCGTTGTTCGATGCCTCCTACCGCGATGTTTCCGAGCGGATGGTCGCGCTGCAGGGGAAAAAGGCATCGCCAGCCGGCGGGGCGTCGGGAGGCCGGAAAGACCGGGTCTCCTATATTTGATAACGCAAACAACGGTGAGGGGCAATGAGTTACGTCGAGTACTTTTCCTTAGAGCGTGAGCCGTTTTCGAACGCACCGGACGCGCGCTTTTACTACGACAGTGACCAGCACAGTCAAGCTCTGGTCCGGCTGATGTATGCGGTCAACTCCAATAAAGGCCTGGCGGTTCTGGTCGGAGGGGTTGGGGCCGGCAAAACAACCCTGGCCCGTCGCATGCTTGATACCCTCGACGAGGCGAACTACGAGTCGTCGATGCTGGTGATGGTTCATTCCAGTATCAACCCGGAATGGATCCTGACCCGCATTGCCATGCAGCTCGGCGTGCACGAACCGGCCTCGGACCGTCTGTCGGTGCTGAAACAACTCTACGAGCGGCTGCTGGAGATCGATGAGCAGGGGCGTCGTGCCGTCATCCTCATCGATGAAGCACAGATGCTGCAAAGCCGTGAACTGATGGAAGAGTTTCGTGGTCTGCTCAATCTCGAAATCCCCGGTAAAAAGCTGCTGAATATTATCTTTTTCGGTCTGACGGAGCTTGAAGATTGCCTGAAGCTCGACGAGCCCCTCGCGCAGCGCGTTGCGGTCAAATATCAGCTGAAATCGATGACGGTCGAGACAACGACCGCCTATATCCATCATCGATTGGCGATCGCCGGCGGTAAGGTCGATTTGTTCGATAACGAAGCCATCGACGCCATCCATCGTTTTGCCGGTGGTGTGCCGCGGTTGATCAACACCATCTGCGATAACTGCCTGTTTGAGTCTTTCATGCTCAAGGTCCATGCCGTCGGGCCAAAGATTGTTCACAGCGTTGCCGGTGACCTCGGTCTGCTACAGCGTCCGGCAAGCAGCTTACCCGAAGCGTTTCAGGACCTGCCGGAGACCCCGGTGGTTGATGAAGCCGCTACCGAAGTCGAGACGGAAGAGGTCCCCGCCACCGAAACTGCGTCGGAGGAGTATGAAAGCTTCGAGGGGCTGGATGAAATCGAGAGTATGCTCGATCGGCTCGAACTCAAATAGATTGCACCCTACAGTGACACCCGCACGGCCGGCATGACCGGCCGTTTGCATTCCCGGGTCTTAAGTTTTTATCTGGCCCGGAAGCTGACAAGGCGTTTATGGCACCTCAGGTTCGTATTCTTCCGGAAAGTCTGTGCAACAAGATCGCTGCCGGCGAGGTGGTGGAGCGCCCGGCCTCCGTGGTCAAGGAGTTGCTGGAGAATGCCATTGATGCCGGTGCCGATGAAATTCTGATCGATATCGAAGCCGGTGGGCGTACCCGGATCCAGATTCAGGATAATGGCTGTGGTATGGGGCGCGAAGATGCTTTCCTGGCCCTGGAGCGACACGCGACCAGCAAGATCATCGATGATGCCGACCTGTTTCGTCTCACCACTCTCGGCTTTCGTGGCGAAGCCCTGCCATCGATCGCTGCCGTCTCGCGCTTTATCCTTGAAACCCGTGATGCCGCTTCCGAAGAAGGGTGGCGCATCCGTCTCGCCGGCGGTACGGTCGAGAAGGCTGAAGGGGTCGGTATCCCGATCGGAACCCGGATCGAGGTCCGTAACCTGTTTTATAACACCCCGGCCCGGCGCAAGTTTTTACGCAGCGAGCAGACCGAAGTCGGCCATATCGGTGAGGTTGTGACCCGTCAGGCCATGGCACGCCCTGATATCCGCTTTCGCTTCAGTCACAATGGACGCGTGCTGCTTGATGCTTTCCGGGTCGAGCGTCTGGTCGAACGGGCCGGCTCCCTGCTCGGACGCCCAACGGCCGCCGATTTGCTCCCTCTGACTTGCGAGGCGGAGCCTTTTTCCCTGCACGGCCTGATCGGTGCCCCAACTCTGAACCGGTCGACCAGTGGTGCCATCTACGCTTATATCAACGGCCGCTACGTCCGCGATCGCATGGTCCAGCACGCGATCATGGATGGTTATCGCAGCCTGCTGGCCAAGGGGCGTTACCCGGTGGTGGTCCTGTTCCTCGATCTGCCGCCGGAGATGGTCGATGTCAACGTCCACCCCTCGAAGTACGAAGTGCGCTTTCGAGATCAGCGCGCAGTGCATGATTTTATCACCGCCTCCTTGCGCGATGCTTTACGTCGGATCCATACCGTTGCCGAGCCGACCGGCTCTTTTGAGCCGGTCTCCAGTGCAATGCGTTCACCGGTGTCATATCCGGTTGACAGCGGTCGCACGGCACTGCTGCCGCCGACCCCTGCCAGCGCTCCGTCGGAGCTGCCAGCGCTGTCATCCTTGCCCCGCCTGGCTGAATCTGTCCCGGACTACGTGGCCGCTGACGCACCGATGACGTCGCCGGTTTCGGCGGGTCGCTTTGCGGCCATGACGGTTCTGGGTCAATACCATAACAGCTACCTGCTGTGTCAGGAGGGGGATGACCTGTTGCTGATCGATCAGCACGCCGCTCATGAACGGATCGGCTACGAGCGGCTGCGGCGGCAATTTTACGGTAATGGCATCGTGCGTCAGGGGCTGTTGTTTCCGGTTGTGCTTGAGCTCGATTTTCGGGCCGCCGCCCAGCTCGCCCAGCAGCGCGATGAACTGTCCCGATTCGGTTTTGATGTCGAGCCCTTCGGTGGGAATGCCTTTGTTCTCAAAGGAGTGCCGCAGCTGCTCTCCGAATCCGCAGCCGAGTTGTTGCTGCGCGATGTCTGCGCCGAGCTCGATTCCCTGGGCTCCAGCAGTCTGCTGGCGGAGCACTTCGATCACCTGTTGATGACCATGGCCTGTCACGGCGCCGTTCGTGCCAACCAGGCCCTCGGGCTGTCGCAGATGCGCGCGCTGCTGGCCGATCTCGATCAGGTCGATTTTGGTGGTCATTGCCCGCATGGGCGTCCGGTGCTCCATCGCTTTACCCTGGCCGAGGTCGGCCGACTGTTCCGGCGTGGGTGATGTGGTGACATCCTCTGTCGCAAAGATCCCGGTCGTTGTCCTGTGCGGACCGACGGCGGTCGGCAAGACGGCGCTGGCGTGCCGGGTTGCCGAGCTGTTTCCGGCCGAGGTCGTCTCCGCCGATTCGCGCCAGGTGTACCGGGGTATGGACATCGGCACTGCCAAGCCGACGGCTGATGAACAGCGCCGCATCCCCCATCATCTGATCGACGTCGTCGATCCCGACAGCAACTTTACCGCGGCCGATTTCGTCGCGCACGGCCAGCGCCTGATCGGTCAGATCCACGATCGTGGCGCGCTGCCGCTGGTGGTCGGCGGTACCGGTCTTTATATCCGCGCCCTGACTGCCGGGCTCATCGATGCCCCGCCGGCGGATGAACCGTTGCGTCAGCGTCTGTACCAGGATGAAGCAGAGCAGGGCGAGGGGACCTTGTACCGTCGTCTGCAACAGATCGATCCGTTACAGGCTGCGACCATCCATCCGCGCAACCTGGTGCGGGTGATACGCGCCCTCGAGGTGTTCGAAAGCAGTGGCCAGCCCCTGTCTACATGGCAGAATCAGCACGGTTTTGCCGAAGAGCCCTATCGGCTGCTGAAAATTTACCTCGATCTGCCCCGTACCGAGCTCGATGAGCGGATTAACCAGCGGGTTGAGGCGATGTTTGCCGATGGGTTGATTGATGAGGTTGCCGCCTTGCTGGCGGCCGGGTTCAATCCGCAGCACAAAGCGTTGAAAACCATCGGTTACCGTGAAGTGCTGCAGTATCTGGCCGGCGAACTCGATCGTGCCGGTGCCATCGCCCGGATCCAGACCGAGACCAGACGTTACGCGCGGCGGCAGATGACCTGGTTTCGGAAAGAAACAGCAATAATTTCATTTGATTCCTTACGAGAAACTGATAATATTTTGAACGCCATAAAATGCTTTCGAATGAAGAAAGGGAGTGGATATGGGTAAGACACCGTTTAATATTCAGGACCAATTCCTGAATCAGGCCCGCAAAGAGCGGGTGAAAGTCAGTATCGTCATGATGTCAGGCGAAAAGCTTGAAGGATATATCAAGTCGTTCGACAGCTTCTGTATTCTGGTTGATGGCGACAGCGACATCCTGCTCTACAAGCACGCGGTCAGCTCCATCACCTCTAAAGACGGCGCGTTCCGTCTGCACGGTGGGCGAGACTGACCCTTTAACCCCTCATGTCGAGCAAATCCCCGCTGCTCAGGTCGTCCTGCTGCGGGGATTTTGCGTTTTCGTTAGGTCGGCTTAAGGCCGCTTTTGACTGAACAGCAAGGGACCATGCTTACCATCACCGAGGTCAGAGACGCCGGGATCGCCAGCGAACTCGATCTGCAGCCCGGAGATCGACTTGTCAGTGTCAACGGCCAGCCGCTGGACGATTTTCTCGATCTGCTGCTCGCCGAGCGGCTCGAGGATCTGGTTCTGTTGGTCGAAAAAGCCGACGGTGACCTTTGGCAACTGGAGATCGAGAAAGAGGCCGATGACGATCTTGGGCTCGCCGTGCAGCACCCCGATCCGCGTCAGTGTGGCAACCAGTGCCTGTTCTGCTTTGTGCATCAACTGCCGCGTGGCATGCGGCCGTCGCTCTATATCAAGGACGAAGATTACCGCTTTTCCTATCTTTACGGAGCCTATGTCACCCTGAGCAATATCGATGCAAAGGATATTGACCGCATCATCGCCCGGAAGCTGACGCCCCTGTATATCTCGGTTCATGCCACAAACGAGCCTCTGCGTACGCGGCTGCTCGGGCGTCAGGCACCGCCGATCCTGCCGTTGTTACAGCAGTTGACGGCACATGGTATCGAACTCCATACGCAGATTGTCCTCTGCCCGGGGCTGAATGATGGTGATGCTCTTGAGCAGACGGTGGCCGACCTTTACGCCCTGGCACCGATGGTGCGTTCCCTGGCGGTGGTACCGGTCGGGCTGACCGGGCACCGGCAACGTCTGCCGGCCCTGCGGACGCCGACGCAGGACGAGGCCACCGCCTGCCTGACACAGATTCAGCACTGGCAGCAACGCGCCTTGTCGGAGCTCGGATCGCGGTTTCTGTTTGCCGCCGACGAGCTTTACCTCAAGGCCGGGGTCGATATCCCGCCGGTTGAAGACTACGAAGATCTGCCGCAAATAGAGAACGGCGTCGGTCAGGTGGCCTATTTTCGCATGCAGGCAGAGATGGCCCTGGATGAGGCGGCGACCTTCTCCCGGCCGTTGCGGGTTGCAACCTTTACCGGAACCTCCTTTGCGCCGGAACTGGCACAATTCCTTGCCGCGCTGCAGGAACGCACCGGCTGTACCGTCAACCTCTACCCGGTCAAGAACCGTTTCTTTGGCGGCGAGGTGTCGGTCACCGGCCTGCTCACCGGTCAGGATGTGCTGGCCCGGTTGCAGGGGTGTGATCTCGGTATCGCACTGTTGGTGCCGGATGTCGTCCTCCGGGACGGTGCCGAGGTTTTTCTTGATGATCTGTCCCTTGCCGATCTTGAACGGAAACTGTCGGTCCCCTGCCTGCGGATTCCGTCGACCCCGTTTGGTATTCTTGATGCCCTCGAAGAGCTCGCCGGCCCGATGCCGGACTCGTTTGTCAGTTAAAGGAGAGTCAAACCATGACACGAAGTGAACTGCTGCAACAGGCGCGTGAACAGCTCGAAAATGGCGATGCAAAAGCCGCCTTGCGTCTGGTCCGCGATGCCGCCAAATCGGGCGAGCCGACGGCCGAAATTGAGAGCCTTCTCGGTGAGGTGCTGGAGGAGAGCGGTGACATGTCGGGTGCGGCGGCGGCCTACCGAAGGGCGATTGCCCTTGATCCCGAGGATATCGATTCAGCCTATGCTCTGGGTGATGTGCTGTTTGAGATGCATCATGCCGATGAGGCTCTGGCGGCCTACACCCGGATTACCGAGACTTTCGTCGATCAATCCGATGCCTGGGTCAGTATCGGCCTGGTCCATTTCAGTCAGGAGAAGATTGACCAGGCGATCGAATGCTATGAAAAGGCGCTGCAGCTGGCGCCCGACTCGACGTTTGCCTGCAACTCTCTCGGCGACGCCCTGTTTGCCAGCGGTGAGCCGGAGCAGGCCCTGGGCCTGTTTCAGCGCGTGATCGAACTCGACCCGGAAGATCCGCAGGCCTACTACAACCTGGCCGAAATGTATTACGATACCGAAGATCTTGATGCGGCTGAAGAGAATTGCCGCCGGGCCCTCGAGCTCGATCCCGGTTTCGATTATGCCTACCTGACCCTGGGGAATATTCACCTCGACCGCGAAGAGATGGAAGAGGCGCTGCAAGCCTTTCAGGAGTTTCTGCTGCGTGAGCATTCTCCGGCGGCCGAAGATATCCGCAGTGAAGTGGCGGCGGTGGTCGATGGCCTCAAGGCCGAACTCGGGCACTGAGCAGGGTGTGGATGATGCTACGAGGTATGGCCATACTGTTGCTGATGCAACTGTTCGGTGAGGGGCTCTCGGCCCGTTTCGACCTGCCGATCCCCGGCAGTGTCCTCGGCATGGGGCTGCTGTTGTGCGCCCTGCTTTCAGGTTGGGTCAAACCGATCTGGATCGAAGAGGCGGTCGATCTTCTGCTGGCGCACATGGCGCTGTTTTTCGTGCCGGCCGGGGTCGGGGTCATGGTCTACTTCGAGCTGATCAGCAAGGAGTGGCTGCCGATCTCGGTCGCCCTGATTTTGAGCACCTTTGCCGTCATGGCCGTCACCGGTCATATCGAGCAGGCCCTGGCGGCCCGAAAGGGGCGTCATGTGGAGTGAATTGACGGCTCAGCCCCTGTTCGGCATTGCGCTGACCCTCTGCGTCTACCTGGGGGCGCAGTTGCTTTACCAGCGGCTGCGTACGCCGTTGTTGACGCCGGTGGCGGTCTCCATCGCGGTAATTATCGCCCTGCTGCTCGCCTTTAAGATCCCCGTTGCCGATTACCAGAAGGGGGGCCGTTTTATCCTGTTTCTCCTCGGGCCGTCGGTGGTTGCTCTGGCTCTGCCGTTGTACAACCGGCGCGCCGAGATTTATGCCCGGCGCGGGCCGATTCTGGCCGGGGTGCTCGCCGGAGCCCTGACCTCGATTGTCACCGCCAGTGGGCTCGCCTGGCTCCTCGGCGCCAGCAAGACGGTGGTGCTGTCCATGGCCCCCAAGTCGGTGACGACCCCCATCGCCATCGGTATCGCCGAAAAGATCGGCGGCCTACCCGAACTGACCGCCCCGATTGTGGTGCTGACCGGTTGCCTTGGGGCCATGTGCGGACCGGAATTCTGTCGCCTGATCGGCATCCGCTCACCAGCGGCGGCCGGTCTTGCCGTCGGGACCGCGGCGCACGGCATCGGTACGGCGCGCATGCTCGAAGTCGATCGGCTCTCCGGCGCTGTCGCCGGCCTTGCCATCGGCCTGAACGGTCTGGTCACCGCGTTTCTCCTGCCGTTGTTGTTCCTGATCTTCTCCTGAAGTTGATAACCAGTGCTTCAGGCCGTAGCCGGTTGTCGGAGCCGGTCGGCTAACCGAAGAGATGATCAACGACAATCCGCACCCCGATGAGGATGAGAATACCACCGCCGAGAAGTTCGACCCTTGCTCCCCACGCATCATTGATGCGCCGGCCCAGGAACAGGCCGACAAGGGTGAATGCGCCTGCGACCAGGCCGATGATCAAGGCCGGAAACCAGACACTGGTCTCCAGCATGGCCAGCGACAGGCCGACGGCCAGTGCATCAATGCTGGTGGCGACGGAAAGCAGGACCAGGGTGAAACCGCGGGTCGGGTCGCCACTGACCGGTTTTTCATGATCGGGATGCAGGGCGGCATGAATCATGTGCCCTCCGATCATCGCCAAAAGGGTGAAGGCGATCCAGTGGTCGTAGTCGACAATGTATTGATGGATGCTGCGCCCGGCGAGCCAGCCGATAATCGGCATCAAGGCCTGAAACAGGCCGAAATGAAAACTGAGCCGAAACACATGGCGGCGGGTGAGGGGGGCAACGCTGACGCCGACCCCGAGGGCGACGGCAAAGGCATCCATGGCCAGGGCAACGGCGATGGCGGCAAGGTTGAGTCCATCCATTTGTATACTTTCTGACCGGGGGAAATGAAAACAGAGTCTGCCGATGAAGCTCTTGCTTGTCAACCAGAACCGGTCAGTCGCGAACGCAGGACTGTGGGTCTTGCATCGTTGCCGGCCAGAGAGTATGATGGTCGGCATCTTTTTTATCGAGTGAAAGGATTATGACGCATGCGTAGCCTCTTGTTTCTGCTGATTTTTCTTCTGTTTGCTAACCTGGCCTTTTCTTTTGGGCAGGAAGGGTGTGGTGCCGGCGAGTGTCGCAGCTGCCACAGCATGACTATGGAAGAAGCAAAAAAGATCTTCTCCCGCTCCGAAAAGGTCCTTTCGGTCGATTTTGCCGAAGTCCCCGGACTTTATGTCGTCGAGCTGGAGAATAAAGGGCAAAAAGCGCCATTGTATGTCGACTTTTCAAAGAAATATGTATTTGCCGGCAATGTGTTCAGTATTGCTGATGGACGCAATATCGCCGTTGACAAGGCTCCCCAGGCCGAACCGGAAAAGGTGGTCAGCTTTGCCGACCTGGCTCGCATCCCTCTCGATGACGCCCTGTTGCTGGGCAAGCAGGATGCACAATGGAAAATTATTGTCTTTACCGACCCGGACTGTCCGTGGTGTAAAAAATTGCATGTCGAAATGGCACAGGTGGTGGCCAACGATCCACAGATCGCCTTTTTGATCAAACTGTTCCCGCTGCCGATGCACAAGGATGCCTACGCCAAAGCTAAAACCATCGTCTGTGCCCACTCCCTGGAGTTGCTTGAAGCCAGCTTCGCGGGTAAGCCGCTGCCGGCGACCACCTGTGACACGGGCGTTGTCGATCAGACGATTGCCGTCGCTGGTGATATCGGTGTGACCGGCACGCCGGCGTTGATCCTGCCGGATGGCCGGATTCTCCCTGGCTATCGTGAGGCAGCGGCGATTGTCGCGATCGTGCAGGAGATGGCTGAGAAAGCGAAGACCAACTGATAGAACAAAGACGTGCCGGCAAAATTCTTGATTCGACCGGCGTGATCTGGTAAAAGACCCTGATTTTAAACAGACAGACATAATGAGGAGTTTTCCAATGGGTTTGATGGATGGCAAGCGTGGCATTATTCTCGGTGTCGCGAATGATATGAGTATTGCCTGGGGGATTGCCCAGCAGTTGAAGGCCCACGGCGCGACCCTGGCTTTTACCTATCTGAACGAGGCGCTGGAGAAGCGGGTACGCCCCCTGGCCGAGAGCCTCGGTTCCGAACTGATCCTCCCCTGCGATGTCGGCAGTGATGCCAACATTGAACAGACCTTTAAAGAGGTTGAAAAGGCCTGGGGCAAGATCGACTTTGTTGTTCATTCGGTGGCCTTTGCCAACCGCGATGATCTCAAGCGCCCGTTCAGCCAGACCAGCCGCGAGGGTTTCTCTCTGGCGATGGACATCAGCGCCTACTCTCTGGTTGCGGTCAGCCGTTATGCCGCCCCGCTGATGACCGACGGCGGCAGTATCGTCACCTTGACCTATCTCGGGTCGGTGCGTGCGGTGCCGAACTACAATGTCATGGGCGTCGCCAAGGCAGCCCTTGAGGCGAGCACCCGCTACCTGGCCGCCGAACTCGGCGAAAAGGGGATCCGCGTCAATGCCATCTCTGCCGGCCCGATCAAGACTCTGGCCGCCTCCGGTGTGGCCGGCCTCAAAGAGAAGATCAAGTATATGGAGGTCTTCGCCCCGCTGCGCCGCGCCGTCGATCAGGACGATGTCGGCCGTTCGGCGGTCTACTTCCTGTCTGACCTTGCCAGTGGCGTCACCGGCGAAGTCCATTATGTCGATGGCGGCTTCAGCACCATTGTCAATGTCTGATCGTTGTCAGGCCGTACCGTTTTACCCGGCAGGGGCCCATACCGGGCTCCTGCCTTTTTTGTCAAACAAGTCCAGGCTCTTTAATGGGACGCGGATCAAATCTGATGAACGCAGATCAAACAAATCGCCACATAGAGGGTTTGATTCACTATCAGAGTTGATCCGATTTGATCTGCGTCCCATTAAAGGCTTCTCTCGATTTTTTAAACCTGAACCCCACGGTAAAATTTGAGCGACGTACTCGGTAATATCTCCGGCCTCAAGGCCAACCAGATCAAGGCCCTGGAGCGGTTGTCGAGTCGCCGCCTGCCGGCCGATGCCCTGATCTCGCCCGAGGTTGCGCGCAGCCTCTGTGAAATCTCCCGTGAGCTGCGCCGCCAGGTTGCGCTGATTGTCGATCGCGGTGGTGTGGTCATCCGCGTCATTGTCGGTGACGATCGCAGTATCTACATCCCCGACCTGTCCCGTTTTCGTCTTGGCCGCAGCGGTCTGCGCGGTCTGCGCTGCATCCATACTCATCTCAAGGGGGAGCCGCTTAGTCAGGACGATCTGACCGATCTTGCCCTGCTACGCTTCGACCTCATGGCGGCGATTGCCGTCGGTGATGACGGTCTGCCGGGTGCGGTCGATTATGCCCATCTGCTGCCTGATAACCCGGAAGGGCGCAGCACCGAAACCGTCCATATTCCATCGGTGCACGCTCTGTCGTTGAATCTGGGGCGTTTTTTGCCCGATCTTGAAGCGGAGATCGAGCGTAAGCGGGCCGAGACCATCGATCTCTCCGATGGCCGCGAACGGGCGGTGTTGATCTCGGTCAGCCAGGAACCCCGTCATGAGCTCGAAAATTCCCTCGACGAACTGAATGAGCTGGCCCGCACCGCTGATGTGGTTGTTGTCGATCGGGTGTTCCAGCGGCCACGACGCATCAACCCGAAGACCTTGATCGGCGAAGGCCTGCTCAAGGATGTGGTGATCAACGCCCTGCATAAGGGGGTGTCACTGCTGGTCTTTGATCAGGATCTAACGCCGATGCAGGTCAGCGCCATCAGTGATCTGACTGAACTCAAGGTCATCGACCGCAGCCAGCTGATTCTCGATATCTTTGCCCGTCGTGCCCATACCCTCGACGGCAAGGTTCAGGTCGAACTGGCGCAGCTCAAATACATCCTGCCGCGCCTTTCCGGACGCGGCACCGCCTTGTCGCGCCTGGCCGGTGGTATCGGTGGCCGCGGTCCCGGCGAGACCAAGCTCGAAACCGATCGCCGCCGCATCCGCGACCGCATCACCCGTCTGGAGCGGCAGCTCGATCAGTTGGCCCGTGGTCGCCGGCAGCGCCGCGGCAAACGGGTGCGCGGGCGCATCCCCATCGTCTCCATCGTCGGCTACACCAACGCCGGTAAATCGACCCTGCTCAACGCCCTGACCCAGAGCCAGGTCTTTACCGAAAACCTGCTCTTTGCCACCCTCGATACCTCAACCCGGCGCTTGCGCTTCCCCATGGAGCGCGAGGTGATTATCACCGACACCGTCGGGTTTATCCGTAAACTGCCAAAGAGCCTGTTCGGCGCCTTCAAGGCGACCCTGGAGGAGCTCGAGGACGCCGATCTGCTGCTGCATGTGGTCGATCTGTCCAATCCCCGCTTTGAACAGCAGATCGCCGCCGTCGAACAGATTCTGGAAGATCTTGAGCTCGGGCGCATCCCGCGCCTGTTGGTGTTCAACAAGGTCGATCAGGTCCCGGCGGAAGAGGTCGGACATTACTGCCGGCGTTTTTCCGCAGTTCCGGTCAGTGCCTTAAGCCGCTCCTCCTTTACCCCGCTCATGCAAGAAATGGCCCTGCGTTTCTGGCCGGATGAAGCGGAACTCCTTGACCCAGAGGCGTTTTTCCATTAGCCTGTCCGGCGTGATGGAGGTCATTTTGCGCAAACTATTCTGCTTGTTGTTACTCCCGCTGTTTTTTGCCGGTTGTCTCACCACCCCGCCTCCGGCGCCGGTGGTCGTCGAACCGGTGCCTGCGCCGCCCGTTGCTGACGTGGTCCTGAATGGGTTCTCTCCGGCTCTGGTTGCTCTTTTGTCAGCCGATGATCTTGTCGTCGGTCTGGTCGCCGATGAAGAAGATGCTGCCGATTTCAGTCTGCTGACCGAGATGGCGGAGACCGAATTTCTTGATGCCGAGACCCTTGATGACAACCTTCTGTTGAGTGTCACCGGTGAATTGGCTCCTGAAGACGAAGGGCAGACCTCCCGCAGTATCGGTGTCTCCGATGATTTCCCGGTAGTTTACAATGCCAAGGTGCAGTATTTTATCGATTACTACACCGGTCGTGGTCGTCAGGTCTTTGCCCGCTGGCTGGAGCGCTCCACCCGCTACCTGCCACAGATGCGCGAGATTTTTGCCGAGGAGGGCTTGCCGCGCGACCTTGCTTATCTGGCCATGGTGGAGTCGGGCTTTAATGTTAAGGCCTACAGCTGGGCCCACGCTGTCGGCCCCTGGCAGTTTATTCAGGGGACCGGTCGGATGATGAAAATGAAGACCGACTGGTGGTATGACGAACGTCGCGATTTTGATAAATCGTCCCGCGCAGCGGCCCGTTATCTGAAGGACCTCAATACCCAGTTTAATGGGGAGTGGTATCTGGCGGTCGCCGCCTACAATGCCGGCCCGGGGAAGGTTCGCAGTGCGGTACGCAAGACCAAATCGACCGATTTCTGGGTCTTGAGCCGGACCAAGCATCTGCGTGCCGAGACCCGCGATTATGTGCCGAAACTGATGGCCGCCCTGACCATCGCCCGTGACCCGGAAAGCTACGGTTTTACCGATCTGGCCTACCAGCAGCCGTATGACTACGAAACGGTTGTCATCCCCAGTGTCACCGATCTCGATATCGTCGCCCGCCTGACCGGCGCCACCTACGAAGAGATCAAGGAACTCAACCCCGAGCTCAAGCGCTGGTGTACGCCACCCGGGGTCGATGCCTATCGGCTGCGGATTCCGGCCGGCACGTCCGAATCGTTTCTCGATCAGTATGCACAGCTGGCCAAGGCCGATCGTGCCAACTACATGCACTACCGGATCCGTTCCGGAGACACCTTGCTGGCCATCGCCCAGAAGCACAATATCCGGGTCGCCGATATCGTCAGCCTCAACTCCATCCGCAACCCGCGTTCCCTTCGTATCGGCACCGATCTGGTCCTGCCGCTGAAAAAAGGCTACACCCATCGGCCGATTGATGAGCTCAAGGACGATTTTGTTCGCAGCCGTCGTCAGGTCTACACGGTCCGCAACGGCGACAGCCTCTGGTCGATTTCGCAACGGTTCGGAGTCAGTGAGCAGCAGTTGCGGGTCTGGAACCGGTTGGGCTGGAGTAATATCATCCGCCCCGGCCAGAAGTTGCTGGTGTCGTCTAAGTCTGCCAAAACGGCGAAAAAGAGTGTCGCGAAACCGTCGGCCGCCAAAGAGGGTACCCATAAAATCATCTATCGGGTCCAGCCGGGCGACACCCTGTGGGGGATCGGCCAGCAGTTTTCGGTCGCCACCGCCGCCATTCGAGACTGGAACAATCTTTCGGCGCAGCATGTTCTGCATCCGGGGGATGAACTGACCCTGCATGTGCGGACCTCCACCCAGCGTGGCTGAGCCGCAGCGCGCCGTTTTTCTTCTCACCCCGGACTCTGTCCCGCCGGGAGAGTGGCAACGCCTCTACTATGGTGCCGAGTTCTGTCCCTGGCACTTCCCCCCCCTGACCGCCTTACGCCGTTTTCTGCAGACCGCCCGTCATGCCGGGCTTCCCGCTACGGTCGTCACTCCGGTTGTGTATGAACCTTTTTTGCCGCGACTGCGCGAGGCGCTGACTGCGTTGTTGCCCGAGCTGCACAGTGGTGATGAAATCCTGGTCTCCGACCTCGGCGCCCTGCGTCTGGTGCGTGACATGTCATCCTCGGTTGAGCTGGTACTCGGTCGCGTCCTCTCCGGGCAAAAACGCGGCCCGCGGATTCTTGACCTGGAGCTGAACCCGGCGGAACACGACTATTTCCGCCAGGGGCGCTGGTATCAGCAGGAGGCGGTCGCCTATCTCGCCGAGCATGGTGTGCGCCGTATCGAGCTCGACAACCTGTTGCAAGGGATCGCTCCGTTACCGTCCCCTCTGACCGGAACCCTGCATCTGCCTTATGCCATGGTGACCTCGAGTCGCAACTGCCCGTTTCGTCCGCCGGGACGCACCGGTGCTTGTCCCGGTGGTTGTGGTGAGCCGTTTCGGTTGACAACTCCGCAGACCCGCATCCCTCTTTATCAAGCTGGAAACACACAGTTTATTGAGAATCCGCAGCCACCGGATGACCTCACTGCGCTCAGGATCGATCGGGTGGTGCAGCATCTGCGACTGCCGCATTGACCTCGTGCCGGTTCGATGTGGTCAAACAACCGCGGTTTGCGGCGGATTTCAGGGAGATTTTTCTTTTTTATTTTTGATAAATTTGTTAGAGTCCCACCGCGGCGGGGAATCGCTCGCAGCTACCGGCAACGGAGCCGGGATCGTACCGGTCTCCGCCGTCAAACGGCTGTACAAGCCTGCTTGACGGTCACATAATGTCATTTCAATAGAGTCAGACAAAAGGAAGAGGAGAATACTGGTGGATGCCAAAACCCTGGGTCTGAAAAGCATCGGCAAGGTCTATCACAATCTCGGTTTCGATGAACTGTTCGCGCATGAAGAGAAGAATGCCGAGGGCCGCGTCTCCCAGAACGGGACGATGATGGTCGACACCGGCAAGTTCACCGGCCGTTCCCCCAAGGACAAATATTTCGTCCATCAGCTGCCGTCGTTCAAGAACATCGCCTGGGGCAAGGTCAACGTCGCCATGGCGCCGGAAGTGTTCGACGAACTGCACGCCGAAGTCCTCGACTACCTCGACGGCAAGGATCTTTACGTCACCGACGGTTTTAGTGGCGCTAACGAAAAGACCCGCAAGTCGGTCCGTTTTGTCACCGAATTCGCCTGGCAGGCACATTTTGTCAAGAATATGTTTATCCGCCCGGGCACCGAGGATATGGCTGCCTTTGCGCCGAACTTCACCGTCTACAACGCCAGCAACCTGGTCAACAAGAACTGGGAGAAGCACGGCCTGAACTCGGAAGTGTTTGTCGCCTTCAACGTCGAGAAGAACGTGGCGATCATCGGCGGCACCTGGTACGGCGGTGAGATGAAAAAAGGCATCTTCACCATGATGAACTACTGGCTGCCGCTGCAGGGAATTCTCTCCATGCACTGCAGCGCCAACGTCGGCAAGGACGGCGACGTCGCCCTGTTCTTCGGCCTCTCCGGCACCGGCAAGACCACCCTCTCCACCGATGCTTCGCGCAAACTGATCGGTGACGATGAGCATGGTTGGGACGACGACGGCATCTTCAACTTCGAAGGTGGCTGCTACGCCAAATGCATCAACCTGTCTGCCGACAGCGAGCCGGAAATTTTCGGCGCCATCCGTCGTGATGCCCTGCTCGAGAACGTGGTTGCCAACGATGACGGCATCATCGACTTCGACGATCGCAGCAAGACCGAGAACACCCGGGTATCCTACCCGATCGAGCACATCGACAACCATGAGCCGACCCTCAAGGCCGGTCACCCGAAAAACATCATCTTCCTCACCTGCGACGCCTTCGGCGTTCTCCCCCCGGTCAGTAAACTGACCCGCGAGCAGGCGATGTACTACTTCCTCTCCGGCTACACGGCCAAGGTCGCCGGGACCGAGCGCGGCGTCACCGAGCCCCAGGCGACCTTCTCCGCCTGCTTCGGCGAGGCCTTTTTGCCCCTGCATCCCACCGCCTACGCCAAGCTCCTCGGCGAGAAGATGACCGAGCACGGCGTCAATGCTTATCTGGTCAACACCGGCTGGGCCGGTGGCGGCTACGGCGTCGGCAAGCGCATGAGCATCAAGGCGACTCGTGCCTGCGTCAATGCTATTCTTGATGGTTCCATCGAGAAGGCCGAGTTTGATCAGACCCGCTGGTTCCGCCTCAATATCCCGAAAGCCCTGCCGGGGGTCGACAGTGGTCTGCTCAACCCGCGCAACGCCTGGGCCAATGCGGTCGAGTTCGACAAAACGGCGCACAAACTGGCCGGGATGTTTATCGAGAACTTCAAGAAGTACATGAAAGACGGCGACGACTTCGATTTCACCCAGGCCGGGCCGATCGTCTGATCTGTCTCACTAAAGAACACGTTATTCAGGGCGGTCCGTTTGGGCCGCCCTGTTTTTTTATGGATTGTAAGGTTGAAACCGGCGGGACTCGCCCCGCCAGGCGACTCACTTTTTGTCCATGCGGCCACAAAAAGTAAGCAAAAAAGGCCTTCCCCTGGTCCGCCGTCGCTTGTTGAGCTATGGCGTGACAAGCGCGGGACACTTCGTTTGCCGGTTGACTTGGCTTCGTAGCGGTGGCGCTGCAACTGACCGGGCCCGATGTCTTAGGGCCCTCGATTCGGTTTCAAACACCAATCCCCTGCAATAAACACCTTGTGTTTTACCAGTCTGAACCCTTTCTTTTTGAATTGATCTTTACCATAAATAGGTGCTTGACCCGGTTCTTTTGCTGTCGGGTGACATGAGCGTATTTTCGCCCTGTATAGCCTTTGACTTTTGCCGGTGAGGTTGCTAAACTCGCGCACCAAATCACACGTACAAAGGATGACTTTTTAACCATGTTAACCATTGCCATTGCTCTGCTCGTCAGTGTGCTCGTCGGTGTTGCGCTGACCCTGTTTGCCAAACTTGCCATCATCTACTCGGTGCTGATCGGTTCTGTGCTGTTTGCCGCCATCTATTTCCTCGCCTTTCGTCATTTCTCGAAAAAGATCAACGCCCTGATGGAGGTCGTTCAGCGCGACATGATGGCCAACCGGGTCGAGAAAGCGATCAAGACTCTGGAGAGTGCCCTGCCGATCGGCAAGTGGCAGCTCTACATGACCGGTCAGATCCATTCGCAGATCGGCACCATCTACTACCTCAAGCGTGACTTCGCCAAGGCCTTTGAAGAGCTCAAACAGGGCTTCTCCCGCCACTGGGTCGGCATGGGGATGCTCGGCATCTGCTACATGCACAAAAACAAAACCAAGATGATGATCGACACCTTCGACAAGGCGGTTCTGGTCAACAAGAAAGAGCCGGTTCTCTGGGATCTGTATGCCTACTGTCTGGAGAAGGTCGGTGAGCACGAGAAGGCGATCGCCGTGCTCGAAAAGGGGATCAAGAAGCTCGGCGGCCACGACAATCTTGAAGCTAATCTGGAATTGCTGAAGACCGGCAACAAGATGAAGATGAAGGCTTACGGCGATCTCTGGCTGCAATTTCATCTCGAAAAGCCCGGCACCATGATCAAGCAGCAGACCAAAGCGATGACCGGTCGTCGGCGGACCATCGTCCGGCGTTAAGCAGATCATGGCCAAGCGCGACAAAAAGGCTCCGGATAAGAATTTCAACAACCCCTTCGCGGCACTGAAGGGGTTGTCTGCGTCTGTGCCGGCTGCAAAGCCGTCAGCGCCGGCCGACAAGCCGGCAAAAGCTCCTGTTGTCGACAAGGAACCTGCGTCCGTTGAGCCGGAGCTCTCCTTTGCCGATGCCATGCGCCAGCTCGGTGTGCGCCAGCAGGAGGGGGCAGGGGATGCGTTGCCACGTCCGCGCCGTTCGCTTACCGTAGATGCTCCTGAAGAGCCGTCAGTATCGGGGGCGGCCATCAACACCGCCACCGCTGCCGACCGTGAGCGTCTGCGCCGTTTAAAGCGCAGTCAGCCCCATCCAGAGGCTGAGCTCGACCTGCACGGCATGACCGCTGCCCAGGCCCTTGCCAAGGTGACCTGGTTTCTCGACAATGCGATTTTTCATGGTTGTCAGGTGGTGCGGATAATCACCGGGCGCGGCAAGAGCTCGGAGGCCGGGCCGGTGTTGCGGCCGCAGGTTGAGGCCTATCTCGATGGGCCGGGTCGGCGACAGGTGCTTGAGTGGAGTCTGGCGCCGGCGACGCAGGGCGGGGAAGGGGCGTTGCTTGTTTTTCTTAAGCTGCCGGAATAGATGGAGACATGATGATAATGTATCGGCTGAATGAGACAAGGCACTTCCTCTCGGTTGCCGTACTGCTGATGGCTCTGCTCTTTAATCCCCTCTGCGCTTATGCGACAGAGTTGACTGTTGTCGGTACCGGCGACAGCCAACTCCTCCTGCAAGCCCTGGCCGATGCTTTTGAATCGCATCATCCAAAGGTCAAGGTAACCATCCCTCCCAGCATCGGCAGCAGTGGTGGTGTCCGTGCGGTTGCATCCGGTGCCGATGTGATCGGTCGGATTGCGCGCCCGTTAACCAAAAATGAACAACAGTTTAACTTGTCATACCATCTTTTTGCCTACTCGCCAGTCGTGTTTATCGTCAACCAGAGCGTCGCCGGCATTGAGGGGTTAACCGCTCAACAGGCGCTCGATATCTTCAGTGGCAAAATCACCAACTGGTCCGAGGTCGGTGGGCCTGAGCACAAGATTTACCTGGTCAATCGGGAGGAGGGCGACTCCTCCCGCCTGGTGCTTGATCGTCAGATAGAAGGTTTTGCAACGATTGAAAAATCCCCCGGACCGATTTTTTACAGTACCCCGGAGGCGATGAATGCTCTGGCTGATAATCCGTTCACGATCGGTTACGGTCCGATATCCATGGTTAAAGGACCCTCGATGCGCGCTCTGCGTTTCAATGGATACTCTGCAGATACGACGTTAACCTCTGATGGGACCTACCCGTTGCAGAGCCCGTTCGCTCTGATCTGGAAAGGGCCGCTTTCTGCTCCTGGCCAACGTTTTGTCGAGTTTTTGTCCAGCCAGGAATCCGCTGATATTATGCGCACGTTTGGTGTGCAACCGGCAGGGAACTGACGCGGGAAAGCTCAGGGATATTCAATATGCGTAGCAGCTCGTTACAAGCACGATTTCTGACGCTTTTTACCGTTTCGACCGGAGCCATTCTGCTCTCGCTCGGCGGGTTGTCAATCTACCTGATGGTCAGTCATCTTAAGTCGATTCAATTGGCCAACATGCGGCAATTAACGGTCTTTGCCGCCGCTGAAGTTGATCATGGAATACAGGACAAAAAGAGGTTGTTGTCTGAAATCGCTGAATCACGGGTGATCGTCGATTATCCGGTTACCTACCGCTTGCCACCGATTGCCAATCATCTCGCCGAACATCAGGATGCTTTTCCCGATATTTCCTTTATCAATGCGCTCGGGGTCGAAGAACTCAGACTCGCTCACGGTGGGGTCTCCAATGAGATCAGCGACTATACCAAAGACCCTGAATTCCTCAATGCCCGCAAAATGCCCGGCATCGTATCGGTGGTGCTCAATCCCGACCGGGATGCGTTTATTTTTACTCTGGGGATCAAGCGTTATTTCGGCGATGTCTTTGTCGGCTGTCTGCGTGCCGAAGTGCCACTGCAGTCGGTCTCCCGTCATCTGGATAAGGTCAAGGTCGGTGACACCGGTTTTCTCGCGATCATCTCGGCTAAAGACCGTCTGTTGAAAGTTGCCGGGGCCTCGTCGGGAGAGGGTGGCACGGTTGTCGTTCAACAACTACCCCCCGATTTAAGCTCAGAACCCCAGATCCTTGCTGATGCCAATGGCGATGAAGCCTTCTACGTCGCTGCAAAAACTTCTTTTTTGGGTATCAGTGTCGCGGCCGTTTTGCCCTATGATGAGTTTGTCTCCGGACCCCATCTGCTTGGCTATCTGCTGGCCGGTGTCGGCGCGGTTTTTTTGCTGGTCGGATCAGGAGTCGCGTACCTGCTGGGCGGACGTGTCTCTCGCCCGTTGTCGCAACTGGTGCAAACGGTCAATGAAATGGCCAAGGGCCGTTCGCGCGAAATTGATTTCAAGGATGCCCCTGGTGAGATCGGTGAATTGATTCAATCCTTTAATCACATGGTCCGCACCCTGAGATCGACCACGGTCTCGCGCGATTATCTCGATAACATCTTCGATTCCATGCATGAGTCACTGGTGGTCGTTGGCCTCGATGGCCGGATTGAACGGGTCAATAAAGCAACCTGCACTCTGCTGGGCTACACATCTGCCGATCTCGAAGGCCAGGAGGTTCGCCTGATACTTAAAGATGCACAGGGTGATGCCGCGCACTGGCTTGACCAGGTGACCCGTTCGACGGGTCATTTTCGCGAGCGAGTCTACCTGAACAAGAGCGGACAGAATATTACAGTCGCTTTTACCTGGACGCGTTTGCTCGATTCAGAGGGGGAAACCTGTGGGTTGGTTTGTCTTGCACAAAAGCAGGAACCTGAGCAACGGCCGTCTGAATGGCGCCGCCGGATCAGGGGATTGTGACGCTGCGGTCACGGGTGCAAAAACGGCTGAAGGGGAATTTTTAATACCCTAGAGGTTTTCCTACAGCCTCAATGGTTCTTGATAATCGACGGCGACGTGAAGTTTCGGCCACCACCGCAATTTGGTTTTGCTTTTCAATTTAGTGCAGAAGCATTTTGCGGCCGGTTGATTGGTTTGTTATGAGTTTTTATCGTTTTGAACAGGTAGCTTTTCAAAACTTGGAATACAGCCCAAATCATGCTCCCAACTCGCTTTACTGCTTACAAATAGGTGTGCGTTTGGACGTATGTTTAGTGTTGAGTCTAAGCTTCCGGCTGGCACGACAATAAAATCCAATTTTTCTGACTGGTTCGGTAATGCTGATCCGCAATTTATGCAAAAGCTTTTTGAATGTAGAGTGTTGGGTAAATTGTAGGTCTTGACGCACTCTTTCCCTTTTCGCCAGGTTAGAATTGCTGATTCAGAAAACAAGTTAGCCGCATGAGCCGAGCCAGTATCTTTTTGGCAATGCTTGCAGTGACAGAGGTAGAAAGAATCAAAGCTTCCCTCGATTTCAAATTGAACAGAACCGCATAAGCATGAGCCACAATATTTTTTGTCCACTAAAGCCTCTTCTTGTTGATACACATAATGGTTCGCGATAAGCGGCGGCGACGCGAAGTTTTGGTCACCACCGCAATTTGGCTTTGCTTTTTGGAAAAGCAGTTCGCCCATTCCGTCCGGTTGACTAAATTGTTAGTTGCCCTCCAGTGACGCTAGTGCTAACATTTGTGCACACACTAATTGCGGGAGCAACCTATGGATACTAGAATTCAATTTCGTGTTGACGATGAAACAAAACGCTTGGCCCAGCAAATGGCTGAAAGCCAAGGTCGCACCCTCAGCGACGCTTGCCGTGAACTAACTGAGCAGCTTGCCGAGCAACAACGCAAGGCCTTGTCTCATAATACTTGGCTTACCGAACAAGTGAACCTTGCGTTCGACAAACTTGATTCCGGCAAGTCTGTGTTCGTCGACAATGACTCTGCAAAAACACAAATGGCTGAACGTAAAGCCAAGGTTCGCAATCGGGATCGCCAATGATTTTTTGGGAAGAAGAATCCTTAAATGATCGTGAGAAAATTTTCGAGTTTCTTTATGTCTTCAACCCAGATGCTGCTGAAAAAACAGATGAAATCATTGAAGCTAAAGTAGAAAACTTAATTGAACAACCTTTAACGGGCGTTCAACGGGATGGAATTCGAGGCAGATTGCTCATTATTCCTGAAGTTTCAATGATCGTATCTTATCTTGTTGATGGATCCACGATTCGCATTCTGCGAGTTCTTCGCCAAAAACAAAAGTTCCCTATTAAGTAGCTGAAATCATTTTTACAACTAACGAGGCTGTAGAAAAACCCT
>DDWE01000097.1:0-16271 GCA_002345625.1 Desulfuromonadaceae bacterium UBA2294
TTGCGTGAGTCAATGAAGTTTAAAAATTAAAGGGAATCGGCGTGTCGAAACAGAGTACGGAAAAAACCCTGCGGCTTTTGATCAGTGTCGGCCAGCGGCTGTCGCAGACAACCGACCTGAATGAGCTCTTTGACCGCATCCTCGATGCGGCGCGGCAGATTTTCCGTTTCGAAAACGCTATCATACGCCTGATTGACGATGAACGGCAGGTTCTGGTCACCGCCGCCGGTTACGGCTACTCGGCAGAAGCGGCCGATATGGAGATCCCGGTGGGACAGGGGATCATCGGACGGGTTGCAGCCAGTGGCAAGACCCTTCTGGTTAGTGATCTGCATGGCGCTCCGGATTATATCCCCGGCATAGAAGGGGCGCGCAGCGAGCTTGCAGTCCCTCTACTTGGCCGCGACAAGGTGATCGGAGTCTTTAACGTCGAAAGTCCGGAGCCCGGAGCTTTTGATGCCACCCAGATTGACCTGCTCTCAACCCTGGCTAGTCAGGCCGCCATCGCCATTGAAAATGCCCGCCTCTACGATCGGCTGCACCGCATGTCTCAGCGCTATCAGGAGCTACACCAGCTGAACGAACGCATCCTGCGCAGCGTCAATCTCGGCATCTACACTGTCGATCGCAAACTGGTCATCACCTCGTGGAACCGGAGGATGGAGGAGATGAGCGGAGTACTGGCTGCGGATGCAGTCGGCAACAAACTGATTACCCGCTTCCCGAATCTGGTACGAGAAGGGATCATGGAGCGGGTCCGCAATGTTCTGGAGAGCGGACAGTCAGAAAAGCTGCAACTGACGCACCGGACCATGAATGGCAAAGAGCGCACCCAGAAGCGGCGCCTGGCCCCGCTGCGCGACGGTGACAAAGTCACCGGTGTCGTGGTCCTGGTTGAGGATGTCACCGAGTTTAAGCGCCTGCTCGATCAGACCATCCGCTCGGAGAAACTGGCCGAAGTCGGGCGCATGTCAGCCGGCGTTGCCCACGAAATCAACAACCCGCTCAGCGTCATCGGCTATGCCGCTGAACTGCTGTTACGTGAAGAGGGACTGCCGGTACTTAATCGTGAGCTGGTTGAACAGATCGCTAGCGAAACCGAACGACTGAAGTCCCTGACCGGCAGTCTGCTCTCCTTTGCCCGCAGCAATGAGACGATTCTACGTCCGACCGACCTGAACGGTGTCATCCGCGATGTCCTGCGCCTGATCCGCTTCGAGTTGCGACGCAACTCCATCACCATTGAAGAAGAGTGTGCCGACGAGCTGCCCGAAGTATTGGCCGATGCCGACAAGCTTAAGCAGGTGCTGATCAACCTGTTGATGAATTCCGGGCAGGCAATCGGCCAGCAGGGGCGCATTCGTATTATTTCACGCTGGCACAACGGTGCGGTCGAAATGAGCATCGCCGACAATGGCCCGGGAATCCCGGCCGCGATCCGAGAGCAGATCTTCGAACCGTTCTTCACCAGTCGTGCAGACGGCAAAGGGACCGGGCTTGGTCTCTACATCTGCCATAACATTATCAGCGAACATAGTGGACGCCTTCTACTTGAAGAGAATGCCGATGGTGGGGCGACATTCCGCATCATTCTGCCGGTGCTGGCAGTGCCACAAAACCGTTCAGCACGTGAAATAGCTGACTGATTTTTAAGCATACGTCATCCCGTCAACTATTCAAAATACCGTAATTACTAGAGTTATATAAGTTGGCACGCCCCATGCTATAAGAGTAGACATCGGCAACCAAAGGCTGGCAGCCGAATAAACAAACCCGGGACAAAGTCGTCCCGACCGTAAACGACAGGCAACGGCGCCCGTCCTTTTTCGCTCCCTTCAAGTAGCGAAAAAGGATTGGCGCCTTTTTTAATGCAACTTCGAAAGGAGAACCCGGATGAAGAAGATTGAATGCATCATCAAACCGTTCAAACTCGATGATGTCAAGAACGCCATTACCGATCTCGGTGTTGTTGGCATGACCATCAGCGAAGTACGTGGCTTCGGTCGCCAGAAAGGGCAGAACGAGACCTACCGCGGTGCGGAGTACCAGGTAGAGTTTCTGCCGAAGATCAAAGTGACCGTTGTGGTCGCCGATGATCAAGTGCCGGCCGTTGTCGGCGCCATGCAGGAGAATGCCCGAACCGGACGCATCGGCGACGGCAAGATTTTTGTGACCAATGTAGAGCAGGCGATCCGGATCCGCACCGGTGAAACCGGTTCCGATTCGCTCTAGGCATCCGCTGCGAACCAAATAGATCAACAACAAGGAGATCAAGACAATGAAAAAGAGCTTCTTTACCCTGATGGCCACCCTGTTCGCCGTCGCGCTGCCGGTCGCCGCTTTCGCTGAAGACGCACCGGTTTCGGAAATCACCTACGTCCTCAACACCTTTTCGTTTCTGGTCATGGGCATCCTGGTCATGTGGATGGCCGCCGGCTTTGGCATGCTCGAATCGGGTCTGGTCCGGCAGAAGAACGTCGCCACCATCTGCCTGAAGAACATCGCCCTGTTCGGTATTGCCGGCATCCTCTTCTACCTGGTCGGCTACAACCTGATGTACGCCGGTGTCGACGGTGGATACATGGGCTCCTTCGGCCTCTGGGGCGCCGATGACGCGGCTGCCACCGCTGGCGACTACTCAGCCGGCTACGCCGCTGCTTCCGACTGGTTCTTCCAGATGGTCTTCTGCGGTGCAGCCTGTTCCGTCGTCTCCGGCTGCGTTGCCGAGCGAATCAAGCTCTGGTCGTTCATGGCCTTCTGCATCGTCCTGACCGGCTTCATCTACCCGATCCAGGGTTCATGGGCCTGGGGCGGCGGCTGGCTGGCAGAGATGGGTTTTCTCGACTTTGCCGGTTCGACCCTGGTTCACTCCGTCGGCGGCTGGGCGGCTCTGACCGGCGCCATCATCCTCGGCGCCCGTAAAGGCAAGTACAGCAAAGACGGCCGCGTCAACCCGATGCCGGGCTCCAACATTCCGCTGGCGACCCTCGGTACCTTCATCCTCTGGATGGGTTGGTACGGCTTCAACGGCGGCTCGGTTCTCGCTCTTGGCGACGCCGGCAGCGCCATCGCCATGTCGAACGTCATGGTCAACACCAACATGGCCGCCTGCGGCGGCATGATCGCAGCGATGATTCTGGTCCAGGTTCTGTACAAAAAAGTTGACGTCACCATGGCTCTGAACGGCGCCCTGGCCGGTCTGGTCGCCATCACCGCCGGCCCCGACACCCCGTCCCTTGGTGCAGCGACCCTGATCGGCGCCGTCGGCGGCGTTCTGGCTGTTCTTGCAGTCCCGTTCTTCGACAAACTGAAGGTCGATGACGTCGTCGGTGCCCTTTCGGTCCACCTGGTCTGCGGTATCTGGGGCACCCTGGCGGTTCCGATCACCAACGCTGATGCCAGCTTCGTGACCCAGTTGATCGGCGTTGCCGCCATCGGCGCATTCGTGGTCGTCACGTCCAGCCTCACCTGGCTGGTGCTGAAATACACCATCGGCATCCGCTGCGGTGAAGAAGAAGAGTACAAAGGCCTCGACGTTACCGAAATCGGTATGGAAGCTTATCCTGATTTCCAGAAAATCAATACCTGACCATAGACCGTTATATTTAAACAACCGGGCGGCAGGTTTGCCGCCCGGAACTCAAAACCAATTAAAGGAGATTGCGACATGAAGAAGATTATCCTGACCCTGCTCGCCGCGACTGTATTCGCCGGCACCCTCGCCAGCACCGCTGTTGCCGCCCAGATCGAAGTGAGCGGAGACGCCTATGTTGGTGCCTACAGCAAATATGTCTGGCGCGGTTTCGACCTTAGCCCGGATGATAAATTCGTTGTTCAGGGTGGCACGGACCTGTCCTTCGGCGGATTCACTGTCAGTTTTTGGGGAAACATGAGCGAGAACACCGGCGAGTTGAACGAAGTCGATGTGGTCCTCGACTACTCGACCGATCTCGGTGAGATGGTCTCGGTCAGCGTCGGCAACATCCTCTATGATGTCGATGCCGCTACCGACACCAATGAAGCCTATCTCGGCCTCACCCTTAATGTCCCCTTAAGCCCGACCTTGACCGCTTACTACGACTATGATGAGTTCGACACCACCTTTGTCACCTTCGGCCTCAGCCATGGCATCGATCTCAACGATGCCCTGTCGGTCAGCCTTGGCGCTACCGCCGGTTACTTCTTCGATGATCCGAACGGCTACGGCACCAAGCAGGAGTGGTTGCACAATCTCGACCTTTCGGTTGGCGCCGATTACGCCATCACCGACCAGATCAGCATCGGCGCCTCTGCCCTCTACTCGGCACCTCTGAGTGAGCGCGCCAAGCGCATCCCGCTCGGCCGCATCCGTGAAGAGTTCACCGCCGGTGGCGCAGTCACTCTAGCGTTCTAAGCAGTTCCACATAAAACTGTCGATAGCGCTTTGCCTCCTGTCGACGTACCGCGGGTCGTTATCCTTGCCAGAGGATAACGACCCGCATCTTTTCAAGCCAAAACCTTCCAGTATCCCGTTGTGCTAATCTTGATCACACAGGGCTTTCTGTTGACCACACAGTGTCAGTGCTTTAGAGTGCGCAACAGTTGACCCAAGGAGATTGGCCATGACCCGCATCGAGCTCCCCCGTGAAAAAACCGTGCAACACCTCACCCTGCTCCGCCAGCCGCGGACGATATCAGGCAAAGAGTTCAATGCCCTGTCCGAAAATGAGCGCCTGACCATCATCTGTAATGCCGATAATTTCCAGCGCTTCCGTCTGTTGGTCGAAGCGAATGATGGCCGCGAGCTGATCGCCAGATTACCGGCCGAAGAAATTTTTTTCCTGTTCAAAGAGGTTGGTCAGGAGGCTATCGAAGAACTGCTGCCGATGCTGAAACCGGACCAGTTCACCGCCTGTATCGATCTCGACAGCTGGAAACAGGCCCAATTCGACGGGGAGTCAGCGATTCTCTGGCTGGAAGCGCTGCTGGAAGTGGACGATGATGAAGCGATCCTGAACACCATCCGTGAGATGGACTTTGAAGTCCTCGTCCTGTTGATCCACCGGCACGTGACCATTCTCAGCGGACCGGAGGCTTATGATGACGACGAAAGTGAACTTGAAGCCGCGCTTTCGCGCAATGGCGGCTACAACCTCTCCTGGAACAGCGAGCGAGCGGCCAAGACCTTCGGCCGGCTGATCAATATCCTGTTCAACTACGACGCCGGATTTTATACTTATTTGATGAAGGCGGCCCGGGCCGAAACCTTGTCGATGCTCGAAGAGAGCGTCTACACGCAGCGGGGTGACCGGCTTCTCGACATGGGCTTCCCGCCGCCGGATGAAGCCCGCACGATCCATACATGGACCGATCCGACCAGCTTTTCAGTGGATGAGCGTAAAAGACCGATGGCCGGCACCCACCCGGAACTGGCCGCGCCAACCTTCATGCTGACAACCTCTGCCCCAGTGGGGCTGCTCAAAACGGTTCTGGCCACCGGGCTGAATGAAGCCGACAACTGGGAACTCGCCTACCTCGCCAACAAGGTGCTAATTGCCGACCAGGTCGAAATCGGTGAGCCCAAGGCGATGACCCTTGCCCTGACCCGGCTCTACTCCACATTGAACCTCGGGCTTGAATACCGCTGCGACGGCACAGATGAGAACCCGCGTGACGTTTTTATCAATACCTATTTTGAGCACCTGTTCCGTCTTGGCTACAGCCTGACCTTGCAGCTCCAACGCCAGGCGGCAAAGCTGGCCCGGAGTGTTATCGGCCCCTGGTTCGAACCGGCCGACCGCGCCCTGCTCGCCGCCCTGCAGCGCCGGCCGCACCCGCTCTATTTCAGCGGCTTGGAAAACCCGCAAACAACGGGCGAGCGCGACTTTTCCAGCCTCGCCGACTACCGGCGCGCCGCTGCCCGGCTCGATGAGCTCAATGGGCTTGTACAGCTATTTGCAAAACGGCCACCCTTTTCATTGCCTGACACCACCAGTCCGGGCCCGACCGGCTGCGTGCCTGCAAAAACCGAAATCACGCTCTCGACCCTGTTCCTTACCGCGTTGGCTAACCGCGTCCTTGGCCGCAACTTTAACCCCGAACCGATTCCGGCGCTGGAACTTGCCGGGCTGCATGGCAAAATCAGTCGCAGTGGTCGCATCGACAGTGCGCTAAGAAGTGAAACCGTCGAGCGCATGGAAGCCCTTTCGAGTGGCGGCGGCGCCTTTGCCAGCCAATGTCTCGACCGCCTGGAAGTCGAGTTTTGCTCCGTCGACCCCCGCCGCCTCGATCCACGCTATGTCGGCGGCCTGATCATCCGTCTTTAACCGAAACGAAATCGTCATGTCCTTACTCGCTGATTTGCACAACTGCCCGCTGTTTGCCGGCATCACCGATGACGATCTCGCCCTGCTCTCCGATATCGTCCGCCAGCGAAACACTGAACGTGGCGAACTGCTCTTCTCGGAAGGAGAGCGCGCTATCGGATTTTTTATTGTCGCCAGCGGCCGGGTCAAGGTGTACAAACTCTCCGCCGACGGCAAGGAGCGCATCCTGCACATTGTCCAACCCGGAGGCACTTTTGCCGAAGCAGCGATCTTCGGCGATGGCAACTACCCTGCCTATGCCGAACCACTGATGCCGACCCGGCTGCTCTTCTTTCCGAAGACCGAGTTCCTCAGCCTGTTGCGCGAGCATGGCCAGGTTGCTATCAACATGATCGCCGGTCTCTCCCGCTATCTGCGCCAATTTGCCAGCCAGGTTGAGCAGCTTACCTTTCAGGATGTCCCGGCACGGCTGTCCGGATACCTGCTGACCCTCGCTGCTAAAAATCAGCGCAGCGTCGTGCTGCCGACGACCAAGTCGGCCCTCGCCTCGCAGCTTGGCACTGTCAGCGAAACCTTGTCCCGCACCCTGCGCAAGCTCTGCGATGAGGAGGTCATCGCTGTCGATGGCAGGACCATCACCCTGCTCGACCGCGAGCGGTTGCAAGAATTGGCCGAGAGCACGCGGGAGCGATAAAGAATCGGTCAGCCGATGTGTCGAAGGCCTTTAACAACTTCTTGACCTGCATCAAGGCTCACCCCCGCTGTCTGACCTAGAATCTNNAACCTGTACCCGCCAAGCCGTTAACTCGTCGCGAACGCAAGGATATGCAAGTCCTGGTGCGTTTCACCGCCGTCTATTGCCAGGTCAACCATGCCGGCGAAAAAAGCGGCGTTGCGGTCAGCGATGACGCCGATGGGATACTGACCACCGGTCGTTTCTCGGTCTGCACCGACTGCCGCGCCTTTCTAGCTTATGCCATTGAACGCCGCCGCCGCTGCCCTTTTGAGCCGAAACCGGCCTGCAAACACTGCCCGATCCACTGTTACCGCGCTGACTACCGGCAGCGGGTGCGCACCATCATGAGTTTCTCCGGCCGTCACTTGCTGCTGCGCGGCAGGCTTGATCTGCTCTGGCACTATTTCTTTTGAATGATCAAGCTCCTGAAACCGGCGGTGTCCCTGTCCGCGACGATTGGTCACACCCGACGATCCTCACAAAAAAAACGGCCATCTTTGACACCGGTCAAAGAACCTTACCCACAATCTGTATATTCTCTTGCTCAACACTGACTCTGACCAACGACATATACGATCTATAAAAGGAGAACGAACTATGATCCGTGAAATTGTGATGATCGACGAAGATAAATGTAACGGTTGCGGCCTCTGTGTCCCAGCCTGCGCCGAGGGGGCGATCAAAATCATTAACGGCAAAGCCAAACTGATTTCCGACAATCTCTGCGACGGCCTCGGCGCCTGCCTTGGCCACTGCCCTCAGGATGCGATCCACGTCGAGCGCCGTGAGGCTGACGAATTCGACGAGGAGGCCGTTGAGCAACATCTACGCAAAAACGAGCCCGCCAAACCGGCGATGCCGGCAGCCGGACACCACGGTCACAGTCACGGACATGGCCATCATGGCGGCGGCTGTCCGTCGGCAAAGATTGCTGATTTCACCAAACCGGCTGGTGGCGGTTGCCCGTCGGCACGACTGATGAACCTTGACGGTGCATCAGCGGTAAAAACAGATGACAGCGGCCAACGACCGACCGAACTGCGTCAGTGGCCGGTGCAGTTGCATCTGGTGCCGCCGACCGCACCATTTCTGCAGGGCGCCGATGTCCTTTTGGCAGCAGACTGTGCCCCTTTCGCCTACCCGGAGTTCCACCGCGACATCCTCAAAGGCAAGGCGTTGCTCATCGCCTGCCCAAAACTCGACGACACTGCCCCCTACGTCGCCAAGCTGACGGCCATGATCAGCCAGAGCCAGATCAGGAGTCTGACCATTGCCCATATGGAAGTCCCCTGCTGCGGCGGCCTGCTGCAGATGGCCCGCCAGGCCATGGCCGCCAGTGGTCGCGAGATTCCGATCAAGACCATCTGCGTCGGGATCCGCGGTAACCTGATCGACTGACCGAACTTCAAATCATCAGACAAAAAAAGGGCAGCGGAAAACCGCTGCCCTTTCTGTATAAAAGTCGAGATCAAGCACAAGCCCTTTAATCCCGGGTGCCTATCAACCGGAAGTAAAGACACCCGTTGCGTCACAACGACGCGGACAAGTGTGAATGCAGCAGAAGGAGGTTTCTACCTCAAAGCCAGTCAGTGACCGCCGCGCTTCTCTGTCGCATCGTCTTTCCGGTCAGGCCGCTTAAGGAGAAGGTGACATAAAACTTCTGCTCGTCCAGCCGATCCAACCAGCTCACAGCCAAGCTCCAGCAACTGCCACGATATTCGAGAAACGTCCGATTCTCGAGATTGTGCCGGCTGACCAGGTCGAACCGAACCTCATTCCCAAGATAGAGCGGATCGAGTAGCGCAATATCGACCCCGGCAGAGACATACTCAAAAGCATTGCGCTGGTAGCTGTAATTGAGCAGCAGTCCGTTGCCAGGGCGATCATTGTACCCCCCCCAGACGGCGAGGGATTCCATCAGCCCCGGTTGCTGCTGAAGGGCGAACTCTCCGCGGCTACGGAGATAAAGATCATTCAGAGGCCGAATGATCGCTTCGACCTGCAACGGCGACCAGGGCTGATGTCGGTCACCGGGAATAACCAGCTGCCGCCGTTCTTCGTAAAGGTCATAATCGACCCCCAAACTCAGGTAGAGGACATCACGATACACCGAACGCCCGTCGGCATCAGACTGCCGCAAAGTCAATCGATTATCAAGCTGGGCATGCAGGAGATTGGCGGGGGAAAACTCATCAAACTGGTCAAATTGTGGCACAGAAGCGATATCAACCCCGGGTGCAAACCGATAGCCGATCTGGGGCTCAATGACATGGCGCAAGGCGCTTGGTGCGTCGATTGAACCAAAAACCTTTCCGATATGTGTTCCGGCGGTAATCGCGAGTTCTGGACGACCAGCATAAACCGGCTCCCCCCCCACCCAGTAAATCTGTTCATGCCAGGCGACACTGGGCAGCACCGCCAACGCCCGGGTTGAAAGAAGATCGGTCTGCAGTGAGGGGAGGAATCTTAGCCGTTCCCCCTTCTCCCCCTGCCGGCGCCAGAAATAGGTCGATTCCGCTTTTAGCGAATAAAGGAGCGGTGAATCGGCAAGACGGGTCGGCATCACGGCAAGGCGCACTTCCGGAAGGGTCTGCAAAACCGTGTTGTTTTCGGTATAGAGTGCTCTTGTGTACCGGGTCAGCCCGGTGAGATTGATATTGTCCCAGGAACGGCTCAGATAGGCGTCAGAGACGATGTAGGAGGTGGTATATACGTCGGCAGTATTTCCGAACAGGCTGTAATAATCGGATTTACTGACATGTTCGGCATCGACGACCAGACGGACATCTCCCGGCAGGTAGCCATCGTGCTGCCAGGCGATGAGATAGCGCGATGTTTCATCTTTAAAGCCGGTGACATAGTTACCGCTAAGAGCCCCGGGACGACCGCGCCCAAAAAGGTAGCGATACTCGGCCCCGGTGCCGAGACCGAAATCGGCCATGTAATCGAGGGTCAGCGTCGCATCCTGGTTGTCATCAATCACCTGATACCAGGGGACGACAACTTCGGTGCCAAAACGATCGGAGAATCCGACTTCCGGCAGCAAGAACCCCGAACTGCGTTGGGTCTTCGCCGGGTAAGCAACATAGGGGAGGTACAGAACCGGCACGTCGTGCAGGGAGAAAATAGCGTGTTTGGCCTGTGCAAAGGCGCCGAGCTCGATATTCAGCTCGCTGGCCGAGATTTTCCATGCGGGCACATCGCCACTGCAGGTGGTCAGGTTCCCGTTAAGTATTCGATATTTGTTTTCGCTGAAACGCTCAATTTTCTCCCCGGCGAGGAACATGGAGGGTTCATTAAGGGCCAGTCGGCCATCGGAGAGCACACCGGTTCCGTCGGTGAAATTATAGCGAAGAGCCCGCGCATTCATCGTCCCGGTGGGAGAGACCAGCCGGACATCCCCCGTGCAGAAGATATCACCGCTTGATTCGTCAAAGATCGCTTCATCTGTCGTCAACCGTAGCTCGCCCCTGACAACATCAACACTGCCTTGGGCGCTGTACTGGCTTTTCTCTTTATCAAAGACAAGACTGTCGGCTGAAAGTTTGATCTCTTCACTGCCGAGTAACGAACTGTCAACCGCCCCGGCCGAAAACGGCAGTAGCAGACAAAACAGGATAAGGAGAAGAAAAAATGAATGTTTAAGAGACAACAGCTGACTCCTCAAGCCCGGCCAGGGCAGGTATAGCCGCAACCAAAAACAGGGAACCGGCGACCAAAACGATTTCACCTTCTCCACAGGCGGAGCGAGCGGCTGCCAGAGCCGCCAATGGTGTCGGCCATACACGCGCCGGAACACCAGATTCCAGAACCGCAGCGGCAATTTCTTCCGGGGGCACCGCCGCTTCGATGGGCGGCGCAACACAGTAGGCGGCGACCGTAAACGGCAGCACAGGCGCCAGAATCGCCGTCAGGTCCTTACCTTGCTTCACGCCGACCACCCAATGCACACGTTTGATACCGGCATCAGCAAGATAATCAGCCAAAGTACTCGCACCGGCACCATTGTGGGCACCATCAAGGAGCAGGCAGTGAGTACGCCACTCGAGGCGCCCCGGCCAGTGCACCGTCGCGACCCCACGACTCAGTGCGGAATCAGGGAGGGGAAGACCTTGCCGACGCAAAAGCTCAGCCGCCGCCAGCGCTGTCTCCATGTTGACCAGTTGGTGACGGCCAGACAGTGCCGGATGGAGATTATCCAGGGTGGTATCGAGCCCCCGATAGGCACACGTCCCGGCAACACCAGCTTTCAAAGAAAAATCGACGCCGCCCTGATAGCGGGGCGCAGCAATCGATGACGCAGCGGCCAGCAGGGCCGTTTCGGCTTCCGGTTCCTGCCGTGAAATCACGGCCGGCACCCCGGGACGCAAAATACCGGCCTTCTCGCCGGCAATCGCGGTCAGGGTTTCACCAAGCCAGGCTTCATGATCACGGGCAATCGGGGTAATGACACTCAGGCAGGGGAAGACGGCGTTAGTCGCATCGAGACGCCCGCCCATGCCGACTTCGAGCACCGCCAGGGCAACCTGCTGCCGGCGGAAGTGCTCCAGAGCAAGGGCCGTTGTAAATTCGAAAAAGGTTAACGGCAAACCCTGCCCGACGATCCGCAACTCATCGACCAACTGATCGACAGCATCGAGGGTAATGGCAACGCCATCAATCTGTACCCGCTCACTGAAACAGTGTAAGTGCGGGGAGGTGTAAAGGCCGGTGCGCAAGCCGGACACCGTCGTGATCGTCGCCAGAGTGGCCGACGTCGAGCCTTTGCCATTGGTGCCGGCGACCAGAACACACGGATAGTCCTGCTCCGGATGTCCGAGGCGCTCCAGAAGCGTCCGGATATTGTCCAGTCCGAGCTTGATGCCAAAGGTCTGCAAGCTGTAAAGGTAGTCGAGACTCGCCCGGTCGGCCATGAATCAGTTCTTGGTGAAGACCCGCAGGATCTGGCCGAGCTTCTCCTTCATCTCCTGACGACGGATGATCATATCGACCATGCCGTGTTCAAGCAGATACTCCGAGCGCTGAAACCCCTCGGGGAGAGTCTGGCGGATCGTCTGTTCAATGACGCGTGGACCGGCAAAGCCGATCAGGGCGCGCGGCTCGGCAATGTTAAGATCACCGAGCATGGCGAAGCTGGCGGTGACGCCGCCGGTGGTCGGATCGGTGAGGACCGAGATAAAGGGGATGCCGGCCGCCTTCAGTTTGGCCAGTGCCGCACTGGTTTTGGCCATCTGCATCAACGAGAGGATACTTTCCTGCATGCGGGCCCCGCCGGAGGAGGAGAAGATCAGCACCGGCGATTTCTTCTCCAGGCCGCGCTCAATGACCCGGGTAATCTTCTCGCCGACCGCCGAACCCATACTGCCGCCCATGTAAGCGAAATCGAAGACGGCCAAGGCCACCGACAGACCATTGATCTCGCCCTCGCCACACTTGACAGCATCGCCGCCACCGAGCTTCTTCACCGTCGCCTTGATCCGCTCCTTGTACGGCTTCGAATCCTTGAATTCGAGGAAGTCGACCGGCATCATCTCGGCATCCATCTCGACAAAGGTACCGGGATCGATTACCAGTTCGATCCGCTCGCGGGCACTGATGCGAAAATGATAATCGCACTTCGGGCAGACATTGAGGTTGCGCTCAATCTCCTTGGTATAAATGATCTCGTTACAATTTTTACACTTCGTCCAGATCCCTTCCGGCATCTGCACGTTCTTTTTTTCGGGAACGCTCATCGGCGCTTTTGTTTTTTTAAACCAAGGCATAGTTTTGTGACCTCGTTAAGAGAAAGACAGCAGTATCAAAAGGTGAAGACTTCACCACCGTCGAGAACCTGCAGCCGGTCGTCACCGATGGCGGCCAGTTCCGCCCGGAGCTCTTCCAGAAACTGCGGCTTCATATGAAAAACCTTGATCGGTATATCCCGATCGCCAAACTTTTCCAGTTCCACCTTAAGCATTTCCGGCGTCAGATGACCGCTGATCTTTGCCAGATGCTCCATCCGATTGGGGAACGACGCTTCAATAAAGGCAATCTTCAGATTTTCACATTTGCGGGTCATTTCCCAGATTGCCGTCGTTGTCGTGGTATCCGACGAGTAAAAGAGCGCATGACCCTCACGCTCGACGCAGTAAGCAGTGGTATAGATGGTGTGGTTCGTCTCTTCCCACTTGACCTGATAGCCGGCGATTTCGGCCTGTTTCCCTGCCGGCAGCGGCAGCAGATTGATCACTGGATTCTCCGGAGTTGGAATCAGGCTAAAATCTGGCCAGGTCACGTTATTGAACAGATGCTTTCGAATTGCGTCCAGCACCGGTTCTGCCGCCCAGATCCGGACCGGCGTCTTGCGACTGGTGAGCACGTTATCAGCCAGAAACGCCAGGTCGATGATATGATCAATGTGCGCATGGGTGATCAGGATATCATCGAGGGACACCTGTTCCGCCTGGTTCAGCGTTGACGCAAGAGACCCGGCATCAAGCAACAGCTTGTCATCGACGAGCAGGCAACTGGTCGATCGACCTGGGACCCGGGAACCGAAACATCCTAGAACGCGAATTTTCATGGCACCATGTGTACTGACCGCCTCATTCGGCAGTCCGCACCCCTTCACTAAGGGCCGTCATGAACGCCCGGACTTCATTCAAAAGCTCCGGACTTCTGCCAGCGGCAGCAATAATATTCACCAGGGCACTGCCGACGACAACCGCATCGGCAAACCCGGCCACCGCTTTGGCGTCGACCGGGGTGGTAATCCCGAAACCGACAGCCACCGGCACCTGACAGTGCGCCTGAATATCACGCACGGCATCGGCAATCGCCGCCGGGTTGACCTGTTGGCTGCCAGTCACTCCGGTCATCGACACGTAGTAGAGATACCCTTCAGCCGCACCGGCCAGTGCGCGCATCCGTTCCGGTGGAGTCGTCGGCGCCAACAGGGTGATCAGATCAAGACCGTTGCGACGCAGATGCGGCTGCAACTCCTGCGCCTCTTCCGGCGGCAGATCGACCAGAAGCACCCCATCGACCCCGGCAGCGGCGGCATCGGCGGCAAAGGCCGTCGTCCCGTAACACAGCACCGGATTGTAATACCCCATCAGCACGATCGGTACATTGGTGCGGCGCCTGACCCGTGCCACCAGTTCCAGCACGCCCTTAAGCGTAGTTCCAGCAGCCAGCGCCCGCTCCGAGGCGAGTTGGATCGTCGGACCATCAGCCATAGGATCGGAGAACGGAATCCCGAGCTCAATGATGTCGGCGCCGGACTCAACCAGCACATGAATCAACGCCTCGGTTGTCGCCAGATCGGGGTCGCCGGCGGTCAGAAACGGCACCAAAGCTTTGGTCCTTTTCTGCTTCAACGCATTCATGGTCTCTGCAATACGACTCATCGGATTCCTATTTCTAATCTGGCTAAAACTGGGCCAGTTTATTAAAACTTGGCTGAACAATCAACTGAATCATCACATGAGTGCCGAATCAGTTGATTTCACTCATCCGGGCGATCGGTCGGATCAGGTCTCAGTTGAGACCAACCCCTTCACCTGCGCCAACAGTTCATTGAACATCGTTGCCGTCATCCGCCGGGTCTGCACATTGTAACGACTGGTGTGGTAACAGGCGACCAGATGCAAACCGGACGGCAGGCGATAATGAGCGCCGTGCGCGAACGCATAATCAGCGATCCGTTCAATCTGGCCTGTTGCCTGAAAGTGTCGCAGGCAGCTGTCGAAGGAGCCGCGGCCAAGGGCAATGATTACCTGCAACCGCGGCAAAGCGGCCAGTTCCTGCTGTAACCACGGCCGACAGGCGGTAAACTCGGCCGGTAGCGGCTTGTTCGCCGGAGGCACGCAGCGCACCGCGTTGGCAATATAAAGATCATGCAGCATCAAGCTGTCGGTCGCGTCTGTTGCTGTCGGCTGGTTGCTGAAGCCGGCGGCATGCAGGAGCGGATACATGAAATCGCCGGCGCCGTCGCCAGTAAAGGGGCGACCGGTACGATTAGCCCCGTGTGCGCCCGGAGCCAGACCGACAATGGCGACCCGTGCCTGAATGTCTCCGAAACCGGGGACCGGACCGTTGTGATAATCGGCCCGCGTGCGCCCGCGGCTCGGCGGCAAAGCGGCGATATAATCGACCAGCCGCTGACAGCGGCGGCAGGCAGTCAATCCCTCAAGATGGACGGCGGCCATCAATTAACGTGCACCCGGCTTGCCCCGACCGGAGCGCGGCCGACGCGGACGACCACCGCCGGGAGTCCCCCCGCGCTTTTCCGGCGCCGGCGGGGTTTTCTTATGCGGGATACCGCGTTTGTAATCACGGCAGAAATCTTCTTCTTCCGGGAAAACACTCGGGATCTTGCGGCCGATGTATTCCTCGATATCAGGCAGGTGAAAGACCAGATCCTCATCGGCAAAGCTGATTGCCTTACCGAGTGCGCCGGCACGGGCGGTGCGCCCGATGCGGTGCACATAATCTTCAGCGTCCTGCGGCAGGTCATAGTTGATGACATGCGTCACGGCGTCGATGTGCAGACCGCGCGAGGCGACATCGGTCGCCACCAGAAAGCGGAGCTTCCCCTCCTTGAAATCGGCGAGGATGCGCATCCGCTTGTTCTGCGGAATGTCGCCGGAGATGACGGCCGCCTTGTGTTCGTTGACTTTCAGCCGGTCGGTCAGGTGCTCGGCTTCGCGCTTGGTGTTGACGAAGATCATCACCCGCTCGGCGTTCTCTTCTTTTTTCATCAGGCCGAGCAGTAGCGGAAACTTCTCACGCCGACTGGCATGGTACAGCACCTGTTGAACCCGCTCGGCAGTGACCTGCTCCGGCTCGATACGGACACGCTCGACCAGGTTCATAAACTCGTAAGCCAGCTCCATCACCCGCGGCGACAATGTGGCCGAGAAGAGCATGTTCTGCCGATCCTCGACTGCCGGCAGCTTGCGCAGGATGTAGCGCAGATCCTTGATGAAGCCCATGTCGAACATGCGATCGGCCTCGTCGATGACCAGTGACTCGACCTGCTTGAGCGAAAAGACATTCTGCTTCATGTAGTCGATGAGCCGCCCCGGTGTGGCGACGATCACATCAACCCCATCCCGCAGAGCGGTGCGCTGCTTTTCGTAATCGACCCCGCCGAAGATCGCCTGCACCTTAAACGGACAGGAAGCGCCAAGGCTTGCGGCGTCAGCGACGATCTGCACCACCAGCTCGCGGGTCGGGGCCAGGAT
>DDWE01000097.1:16316-19036 GCA_002345625.1 Desulfuromonadaceae bacterium UBA2294
TTTGCCGGTACCGGTCTGTGCCTGGGCGGCGACGTCGTGCCCGGCCAGCGCCAGAGGAATCGACTCCTCCTGCACCGGAGTCAGATCGGTGAAACCGGTTTTGGTAATCCCCTGCAACACTTCTTCGGGGAGGTTGAGCTCTGCGAATTTCATGATTTTCCTTCGGGAAAAAGGACTCAGGAGTCAGGGCTCGGGTTTCAGGTTTAAAGCCTCAAAAAGCTTATCCTGATGCCTGATGCCTGATAACTGGCCACTCGATTTAAAGTTCAATACCCATGGCTTCCGCCACCGTATGCATATCCTTATCACCACGCCCGGACAGACAGACGAGGATGATCTGGTCTTTGTTCATCTGTGGCGCCATCTTGATCACCTCGGCAATGGCGTGCGAACTCTCCAGAGCCGGGATGATCCCCTCCATCTCGGTCAGCATCTTGAAGGCGGCCAGCGCCTCGTCGTCGCTGATCGCTGCGTACTCGGCGCGGCCGATATCGTGCAGATGGGCGTGCTCCGGCCCAACGCCGGGGTAATCAAGGCCGGCAGAAATCGAATGGGCGTGCTGGATCTGGCCGTCTCCATCCTGCAGCAGATAGGTCTTGTTGCCATGCAGCACACCGACGCTGCCGGCGGAGATGCTCGCCGCATGTTTGCCGCTGGCGATGCCGAGGCCCGAGGCCTCAACGCCGATCAGGCGTACCGCCTTATCCTCGACAAACGGATAGAACAACCCCATGGCGTTGGAGCCGCCGCCGACGCAGGCGACCGCCGCATCGGGCAGGCAACCAACGGCCTCAAGCATCTGCTCCCGCGCTTCGCGGCCGATCACCGACTGAAAATCACGCACCATCTGCGGATAAGGGTGCGGTCCGGCAACGGTGCCGATGACGTAGAAAGTATCGCGCACATGGGTCACCCAATGACGCAGGGCATCGTTCATGGCGTCCTTCAAGGTCGCGGTGCCGCTGGTCACGCCGTGCACCTTGGCGCCGAGCAGTTTCATACGAAACACGTTCATCGACTGGCGCCGGATATCCTCGGTCCCCATGAACACCTCGCACGACATACCGAACAGCGCCGCCACCGTCGCCGNNGGCCGGCGCCGGTCTCGGCGATGACCTTCTTCTTCCCCATCCGTCTGGCTAAAAGCGCCTGACCGACGGTGTTATTAACCTTATGCGCGCCGGTATGGTTGAGGTCTTCGCGCTTCAGGTAGATACGGGCGCCACCGAGATGGTCACTCAGGCGCTTGGCACAATACAGCGGACTCGGTCGGCCAACATAGTGTTTCAGGTAATGGTCGAACTCGGCGAGAAAGGTCGGATCGGCCATCGCCTCTTTGTAGGCGGTTTCAAGCTCCAAAAGCGCCGGCATCAGCGTTTCGGCGACGTATCGGCCGCCAAACTCGCCGAAGTGGCCACGTTCATCGGGAAAGTTGTACATAACGTCCTATCCTTTACGGTTGCGAGTTGGATCTCACTGTCCTCGCAAAACAGTCGTTACTTTTAAAAATACCCAGTCATGCAAGATCAGCCAAAGCAGCGACCTTCTCCTGCAACACCCGAGCAGCAGTAATTAGATCAGCAACCAGCCGCTCTGAAATATCGAGAAGCCCTTCATATTCTGCCTGATTACGCCGTTGATGACAAAGCGCCAGAACGCGCCAGACTTCGGGACCAACCCCCAGCGTATGCGGCAGACATTGAAACACCAGATAGCGATTGTCGCAGCGGTAACCGTTCCAGCGCAGCGCTGCCAATGCAAAGGCATGAGCTGCGTTGTAGGCCAGATCAAACTGGCTTTCGATGGAAAGCGCCGGTTTTTCTGCGTCTGCCAGACGGACACGCGCAGAGTGCACTAGACCATTAAATTCCCGTTGGTCAGCGGACTCCAATTTGAGTTGACCGGTCTGCGCCAGGTTATCAAGATTAGGGGAGGTCATCGGCCGATCCGATCAGGAATATTTTATCCTGTTGCACCACACGTTGCAAAAAGCCGTTGTTGTCAGCCAGCTTGCGTGAAAGTTCAGCTGAGCTATAGAGCGTTGGGCTGATTCTCCTGCCCAGTCTGGTCTCGGCTTCGCCCAATGCCGTGATCACCTCGGCATAACCCAGCGCATTCGAAACAATCATCACGTCAATGTCACTGCTCGCGCTGTCGGTTCGGCTCGCTACCGAACCATAGATAAAGGCAACCTGTATCCGGTCGGAAAGGAGCTCCAGTGCCTGACGCAGCGTATCCGCCACACCAAAGGTCTTCAGCACAATGCCACGCAGTTCCTGAAAGATCGGTGCTTCGCGATTGGCCTGATAATGTTTCTGGTTGCCAACCCGAGCGACCGTCAACAAACCGACCCGAAACAGACGCTCCAGTTCACGCTGCACCGTGCCGCTACCAACCCCGGCAAAACGGACAATTTCGTTGATATAATAGCTCCGGTCGGGATTACCGAAAATCAGCCCCAACACCTGCTGTTGCGTCTTCGAAAACAGCGCGTCGCTCAATCCTGATTTTATTTCAGCCTTCATACCCATGAAGGGGATGATAATACCCTTTTTGGGGGTTTTCAACCAAAAACGACTTTTCTGACCTGTCCGATGGAGGGCATACCCAATGTAGTAACCTCATCTCTTCCATAAATTAAGTATGGTGTCTCCGGAATTCCTGACTTACTTTAAAGGGATCATTTTATATGGCAGTCCCGAATGGCGCTAGTTTAAGGC
>DDWE01000114.1 GCA_002345625.1 Desulfuromonadaceae bacterium UBA2294
CCCAACCGTTGCCTCTTATGACCCTGCGTGACCGCGTCGAAAGGTCGCAAAAGCATCCGGTGCTTGATACCGCGACCGGAACACTTGGCAGTGTTGATCATTGCATCCCGATCCGTTACGGAAAGTGCCGACCGCCAGGTCAAGCGCTTTTCTGCCTACTCTTTTGTCGCATGACACAAAAGAGTAAGGCGGCGGCGGGGGCCGCGCTTGTCTCGGCGTAGCCCTGGCGAAGACGGGCACCCCCGGGTTTTGCTTTTGGTTGCAAGCAAAAGCAGGCATCACTTTTGCGCCATTTTGAGGTAATGTAGCGCCATACCATGACAATTCTTTTACAATCTTTTGACCTCCCGGTGACGACTCGGAAACGGGCTTTGTGGTCTGATGACGTCACAAAGTCGGATGTGCCGGCTGTGTGAGCCCGCAACCTGGTCAAGGAGGAATGCCATGAAAACAAACCGGAACCTGTTCTGTCTGCTGCTGAGCTGCGCCCTATTGCTTCTGGCCGGCCCGGCGATTGCCAAGCCGCTGGTCGGCTGCGATCTGCAGCTTGATCGCACCGTGCTGCCTGCCGGTCAGATCGAAACGACGATTATTCGCATTAATCTCGATGTCCCTGATGCCCCGCGCGAGACCGAGCGGCCGCCGGTCAATTTGACGCTGGTCCTCGACCGTTCCGGTTCCATGAGCGGTGATAAGATTGAGAAAGCGCGTGAAGCTGCGATCACTGCCCTGCGCCGCCTCGGCACGCACGATCTCTTCTCTCTGGTGGTTTACGATCACAATGTCGAAACCCTGGTTCCGCCGCAAAGTGCCGCCAATACGGAGTGGATTGAATCGCGTATTCGCGCGATCCGGCCGGGAGGTAATACCGCCCTTTATGGCGCAGTCAGTCAGGGGGCAGCGGAGATCCGCAAGCACCTTGACGGCGCCTACGGGCACCGGGTGGTTCTGCTCTCTGATGGTCTGGCCAACGTTGGCCCGAGTTCCGCCGCCGATCTTGCCCGCCTCGGCGCCGCCCTGAACAAGGAGGGGATCTCGGTCACCACCATCGGTATCGGCAACGATTTCAACGAAGATTTGATGTCGCAGCTCGCCGAGCGTAGCGATGGCAACCACTACTTTGTCGAGGCGAGCCAGGATCTGCCGCGTATCTTTGCCGCCGAGCTTGGCGATGTCCTTAGTGTCGTTGCCCGCAAGGTGATCATTGAGGTCGACTGCCCGCGTGGGGTGCGGCCACTGCGCATTATCGGCCGTGAAGGGCGTATTCGCGACAACAAGGTTGAAATTCACCTCAACCAGCTTTACGGTGGGCAGGAGAAATACGTGCTGGTCGAAGTTCAGGTCGATCCCGGCACTGCCGGCGATAAAAAAGATCTGGCGCATGCCCGCTGTTCTTACGAGAACGCCTTGACCCGCCGCAGTGAAAAGTCGGAAGCTACCATTCAGGTCGCTTTCTCGAAGCGTCAGGAAGAGGTTCGCGCCTCGGCCAGTCGCGAGGTGCAGGCAGCGGTGGTCGAGAACGAAATAGCTGTAGCCAAGGACAAGGCTCTCGATCTGTATAATGCCGGCCGGCCGGCCGAGGCAGTGGCCGAACTCAAGCGCAGCAGCGATGAGTTGAGCCAGAAGAATGAGGCACTTGGTTTCACTGATCTGGCTGAAAAAGCCCAGACGCTGGACGAGGACGCGAAAGTTTTCGCCGCCCCGGCGCCGATGCCGAGTTCAGCTAAAAAAGAGCTGCGGTCAGAGAGTTATAAGGTGCGCCAGCAACAGAAGGACTACTAAGCACTGAACGTGGTTACCAAGGCACCAAGAAATACTGGTAAAGCATTCGACGCAGAGACGCTGAGGCGCAGAGAAAACGTTTATGGGGGCTGACACGACAGGACTTTACATGAATTTACGGGTTTCTCCGCGCCTCAGCGTCTCTGCGTCCAGACAAAGTATTTAAGGTTTTTTTGGCCCCTAGTGCCTTGGTGGCAAATCGCTTGTGACTTTTGCAAACATTGGATAGCGAATGTATAACTACCGCCTGCTGATCGCCTGGTTGCTGTTGCTGGTCCCGACGCTGTTGCTCGGGATCGGCGCGCTGCGTCTGCTTGGCAGCGAGGAGGCGCGACGTAACGACAGTGTGCGGCAGGTGGCGCTGGAGCGGGTTCAGGCGATTGCGGACAACCTCGATCTCGGCATCGCCGAGGTGGAGGAGGGGCTGATGACGACCCTGCGTCAGTTCGGCGGGGTGGAGGTGGCGATTGCGCTCGATGACTGGAAGCGCGAAAACCCTCTGGTACGCAACGTCTTTGTCTGGGAGCGCGGCCGTGGGCTCCTCTTCCCCGACCCCGAGCGTCCGGCCAGTGATGAAGAGGCGCAGTTTGTGCGCCGCTATCTGCCACTGTTTGCCGGGCAGGCCGACTGGCAGGCGCCGGTGGCCGATCTGCCGGCGGCACCGGCGGCGGCAGACAACATCCTTGCCCAGCGTCAGGAGCTGCGTTCTTTAGCAAGGCAGGCTCCGGCGCCGGCAGCCGAGATGAGTAGCGCCAGTGTCAGTGGGATTGCCGACGTCAGTGCATCCCCCGGTGAGTCGGGCTGGTTAACCTGGTTTGCCGACAATCAGCTGCATCTGCTCGGCTGGTACCGGCCGGCCGGGAGCGCGCAGCGCATCGGCGTCGAGATCGAAATGATGGCTCTGCTCAGTCGCCTGCTGGCGGCGTTTCCGGCCGAAGCCTCTGGCGCCGGCACCAGCGCTCTTCTTGATGGCGCCGGCAGCGTGTTTCATCAGTCGGGACCGCTGATGATCACGCCCGAAACCCGTCCGTTTGCCTCGGCCATTATTCCCCGCCTGCCGCACTGGCAGGTCGTCGCCTACCCGTCCGCGGCCGCCGGCGGCGCGGCCAGCCGCTTTCTGCTCGTCACCTCACTGCTGGTCGGCACCTTTGTCGCCGCCATCCTGCTCGGTGGCACCCTGCTGCTGCGCCAGGCGTTTCGCGAACAGCGCGATGCCCGGCAAAAAACCTCGTTCGTCGCCAGCGTCTCCCATGAGCTGAAGACGCCGTTGACCACCATCCGCATGTACGCAGAACTCCTCGATGAAGGGCGGGTGGAGGCAGTCGATAAGCGTCAGCGCTACCTGCAGACCATTGTCCGTGAAAGTCAGCGGTTGACCCGTCTGGTCAACAACATCCTCGATTTCAGCCGCCTCGAACAGGGCCGGCGGGAGTACGCCCGCGAAACCCTCGATCTGGTTCCGGTGCTGAACGATCTGCTCGACAGCCAGGCAGTGCGGGTTGCCGAGGCCGGTATGCACCTGCGGCGGGAGATAGCGCCATCGACAGCGTCGTGGATCGGTGACCGTGACGCACTCGAACAGATCATCCTCAACCTGCTCGACAATGCTCTCAAATACGCCTCCGGTGGCGGTGTGGTCAGGATCCGGCTGGATGGCGATACGACCATCTGGCGGCTGGCTGTCTGTGATTCAGGCCCCGGTATTCCAGTAGCGCAGCGGCAGAAGGTGTTCGAGAAATTTCATCGTATCGACGATTCCCTCACCGCCCGACAGCAGGGGGCTGGCCTCGGCCTGTCCATCGCCCGCCAGTTGGCAGAAGGGTTGGGTGGAGAGTTGTGCTGTCTGGAACAGCCGGGTGGAGGAGGGTGCTGTTTTGAGTTGATTCTGCCCATGGGGAGATTGTCATGACAACACGGGTGCTGATTGCCGAAGATGATCCTAATCTGCGTCAGGGGCTGGTCGATCTGCTGGAAGGGGAAGGGTATGCCGTTGTCGCCACCGCTGACGGTGCCGCCGCTCTGGCTGCTTATGCCGCCGGGGGTGTCGATCTGATCCTGCTCGATGTCATGATGCCCGAATGCAGCGGTTACGATGTGTGTCGCGAAATCCGCAAGCATGATGTGCGGACGCCGATCATCATGCTCACTGCCAAGGGGGAGGAGGTCGACAAGGTCGTCGGCCTGCAACTTGGCGCTGACGATTATGTGACCAAGCCCTTTGGGTTGCACGAACTGCGGGCGCGTATTTCCGCTGTGCTGCGTCGCTCCCAGCCGGTGCCATCCCCGGTTCCGGCGCTGCCGGAGGTCTTCACCCTCGGTACGGCCAGCATCAGCCGACGCAGTTACGAGCTGACGCGTGGCGGCGGGGTTTATCCGTTGACCGCCCGGGAGCTGAAGCTGCTGGAGATTTTTCAGACTCGCCGCGGCGAAGTTTTGTCGCGTAACGACCTGCTCAATGCCGCCTGGGGGGTCGACTACTGCGGCACCACCCGCACTCTTGACCAGCATATAGCCCAGTTGCGCAAGAAGATCGAAACCGATCCGGCTGTTCCGCAGGTTATTCTCACCGTGCACGGCGTCGGATATCGCTGTCCCTGATCTCTGTCTTCTGCCCATCTTCGGGTCCGTAATTCCACCGGAACAGGCCGTCAATGGCCGTATGAGCGATAGCGCCGTTTCCCCTGTTTTGACGTCAATTCATCTAGGACACCGATATCGTTAATGTTTTTATCTTAATGTGCTGCGACGGCCTAATTTTCATGATTCTTGCATGTAAGCTCAAAGTTCAACCGTTTTTCAAGTATGTAGTTTATGCAATATTTCCCTCATTAATCAGGAGGTTGTGCCTTGAGATGGAGCATTTTTTTGTTGACGGGCGTCGTGGTTCTGGTCGCCTGTTCCCCGAGCCTGCGCAAAGACAAGCCGGTCCAACCCATTCGTGACTACGAGCGCATGATCGTTGGTCGGCTCGATGCCGATTACGTCGGTAATGACCAGTGTCTGGCCAAATGCCATGCCCACGACAAGAAGAAAACCGATTTTGACAACTCAGTGCATGGTGAGCAGATTGATGCGGATAGTGGCTTACCTCTGGTCAATTGCGAGTCGTGCCACGGGCCGGGAAGCCTGGCGGTGGCCGCCTTCAGAATCAGGGAAGACGGCCAGCCAATGTGCCAGTACGATAAACTCATCGACTTGGATGAACTGCCGGCTCAGGCTCAGAGCCTGACCTGCCTCAAGTGTCATTCGGCCAACTCTTCGGCCAACCTGGCCCTGTGGGGTAGCAGCACGCATGCAACCAGTGAAGTCAGCTGCTTCAACTGCCATAAGTTGCACACGGGTGTGCAACAGAAACTCGACCGGCACGACATGGCCGAGACCTGCTACTCCTGCCATCCCAATATCCGCAGCCAGTTTTCCCAGTCGTCGCACCACCCGGTCAATGAGCATAAGATGGACTGCAGCGCCTGTCACGATCCGCACGGCACCATGAACAACAGTCTGTTGCGCGAAGCGACGATCAAGGCGACCTGCACCCGATGTCACATGGAGTATCAGGGGCCGTTTGTCTACGAACATGCCGATGTCACCGAGGATTGCACCAACTGCCACAATCCGCACGGTTCGCCGAACAATCCGCTGCTCAACCAGGGGATGCCGTTTTTATGTCTGCAGTGCCATGCCGGACATAGTGCGGGCACTTACTCAGCTCGGGGTACGCTTTCAACGACGTCAATGAAGCAGGTGTTTTTCAACCGTTGCACTGATTGCCATGCGGCGATTCACGGCACCGATGTTCCGTCGCCACACGGCCGCGGGACGTTCATCCGCTGAGATGTGCTGACCTTTAATTTAGAAGTGCTTTGCTCTCTTTCGGTTTTCAGGAGGTCTTCGTGATCTTGAAAAAATTTGTCTACAGTGGTCTGGCCGGCCTCTTCGCCGCTCTGCTCGCAACATCGGTCGCAGCCGAGGAATCCGGGTCGCAGAAGGCGATGGATCATCTGCTCGAGGTCGGCTACCGCGGTGTCTCGGTGAACGATAATGGCGGCAGTGCCCGCGAGTATGACGAACTGCGCTCCTCGCCAGTGGTCAACCTCGATTTCACCGGCAATTTCGACCATAAACACCTGTACCTCGAAGGTGATTATAAAGGTGTTAATGACTATCAGTTTGTTGGCCATTTAGATATTGGTGGCGCGGCGGTGTTTGATGTCAGCACCGAGCGGCTCTGGCACAACCTCGATCATATCGATTACAACAGACCGGCCGGGGTCACCTCGGTTTACAATCATGACTACGTGACGGACCCGACGGGATTAGTGACTCCGGATATCTCCGAGACGCGGGCGACATTTTCCGATGCTAATCCCGATGCCGATTACGGTCTGCGCTTGCAGTTCGACGAAGCCAGGGCGAAGTTCAAACTCGGCGATTATCCTGGCCATGTGCAGGTGAAGTATTGGCGGCAGACCAAGCAGGGAAAGAAACAGCTGCGCTTTGCCGAGGAGGGGCACGAGACCGGTGTCCATGCGACCCCACCCTCTGGTGCTACTTGTAATAGTTGCCACGTGCAGAGCAAGACCCGCGATGTCAAGCGGGTGACTGACGAGTTCACCGCCAGTATTGATGCCCATGTCTGTTATCTTGACTTGGTTTTCGAGCAGATGGTGCGGTTCTTCACCGTCAAGGATGCCATCCCGGTCGACTCCTATTATGGCCATAGCCGTTTTGGCCCGATGGATTTAACCAATTTGCAGCATAGTGAGGATCCCGAGTCGCGACTGATCCAGAGCACGGTCAAGGCGCGCACCTCTCTCACCGGCGGTTTTGTCGCCGACGCCGCCTATACCTATGGTCAGCGGCAAAACCGGTCGGATCTGGCTGCGTCGACCGCCGGCGGTGTCGACGGCGTTGAGGCCGAGACCACCTACCAGAAAGTGGCCGGCAATGTATCGTACACACCGGTTGCCAGTTTGACTTTTAATCTGCGCTACCGGATGCTCGATATCGATACGAAGAATGCCGATGTGTTGACTACCGGCGATTCATTTCCTTCGAGACCCACAACGGGACCTCCTGTCTCGTATCGGGTCCGCGATAATCTGGATGTCAACCGCTATCAGGTTGCAGCCGCAGCCAGTTGGCGGCCGAATAAAATCCTGACCCTAAAGGGTGATGCACAACGCGAGGTTGTTACCCGCGGAATGACTGGCGCCCCGACCCCTTTCAGCAGCTCGACGGCACCTTTGCCTCCCGTTGGGACGGATAGCGGAATTAACACCCGTTGGAATCTGCCGGATCAGGAAGTTATTGACCAGTTCCGCGTCAACCTGACTGCGCGTCCGCTTGGCAACCAGGCGCTGAAACTTAACACCTGGTACCGTTATTCACATTCGTCTGACCCGGCCTATGGCACTTCTTACAAGGATCGTCACGAGGGATTTGCCGGGCTCAACTATAACTCGCGGGCGTATTGGGGCGCCACCGTCGCCGGTCGGGCGCAGCGCGACAGCAACAATGAACAGACGCTGGCCGACGGAACGGCCGGCAAGCGCAGCCGCGAGCAGTTAAGTGGGGACCTTGGCTTCTGGATGACACCACTGGCCAATTTGACCGCTGGTGTCAACTACGGTTATCTTCGTAGCAAGATTCGTCAGGATGTTTTACTCGGCGCGCTTAGTACGGTGATCCCTACCAACAACGCCGATTATTTAATGAACTCGCATACGCTGTCGTTGTATACTGTGCTTCAGATTCTGGATAACTTGAGTCTGCGCGCCGATGGTTACTATCTGCAGTCGACGGCGCAGTTCACACCAGAACTTCTGGCGCTGACGTTCCCGAATGGGTTGATAGCCACTTCCGACGATTTGTCGGCGATCAGCCGACTTGATATCTGCCAGCAGGGTATAAGTGCTGGCATCGACTGGGAACCGCTCGATCAGTGGCGAATCGGTTTGACTTACGCTTTTGATGATTATAATGCTCGCAACAGCGATATTTACGATGGCACAACTCAGACTCTGACGGGTTCACTGGCCTACAGTTGGTGATGCCCCGCAAAGGATGTTTGAAATGAGGCTTTTTCCGAGAGGGATTTGGGTGAATAGAACGAGGGGTATCATCCTACTTTGTACTCTCCTGTTGGGCGCCAGTTTCCTGGTCCCTGCATTGGTACAAGCCAAGGAACAGTTTGTCGCAGTAGTTGTGACCGGTGATCTGCCGCGCTACAAGGCGGCGCATGAAGCGTTTGTCGCCATTTTGCGCACCGCCGGCATGAGTGAAGACAAGCTGAAGATATATGTGCAGACGCCGAACCCGGATAAGATGTCCTGGGGCAACAGTCTGCGCAAGGCCGCCGGTGTCGGCGCCGACCTGATCATTACCTATGGCGCCCCGGTCAGTCTCTTTGCCAAACAGGAAGTCGACGGGGTTCCGCTGCTGTTTGCAGATGTGTACGATCCGGTCGCCCTCGGTCTGGTCAAGGATCTGAATATCACCGGCGGAGAGATCAGCGGGGTCAGTAGTGCGACGCCGCTGGATGCCCTGGTGCTCCATTTCACCAAGATGTTTCCGGCCAAGAATGTCGGAGTTCTCTCCTCGTCACAGGAGGAGGGGGCGAGCCTGCAGGCGAAGCGGCTTGAGGATCTCGGTGGCAAGTCGGGTTTTGCCGTCGTCAAGGCTGATGTGAAAAGCTCCGCTGATTTGAACAAGGTGCTTGAGGGTCTGGTCGGTAAAATTGACAGCCTCTATCTAACCGAAGGGGTCGCGATCAGCATGAATCTGCCGGCAGTGATGGCTTTTGCTGCGAGCAACAGCTGGCCGGTCTTCTCCCAGATTCCGGGGCTTGGTGAGCAGGGCGCCCTGATCAATCTCGAAGCCGATCCGGTGGAGCAGGGCCAACTGCTCGGGGTTCATGCCATCCAGGTGCTCAACGGCCAGAAGGTGTTTGCCCTGCCTGTACGCCTGCCGAAGAAGGTGGCGCTGGTGGTTAACTTAAAGACAGCGTCGGCGCTCAAGATCGCGGTGCCGCCGGATGTGCTGACCGGAGCGGCGCGCGTTATCAAGTAACGGTCTTCGGGCTGATGAAACACCACCATCTGCTGCGTTCCCCTTGGTCGCGTCGTTGCGACGTAGCTGCCGCTACGCCTCACTTCTTGACCTTCGGGCGCCTTGCATCTGATGGCGTTTGATCAGCCATAGAGATTCAGCTTTCCATAAATTCTAATGACGAAGGCCGCACGGATATTTTTCGTGCGGCCTTTGCTTTTATTGTTTTCAGTGGGGCTCAGGTTGGCTGCAGCCAGTCGAAGAGCTCGCGGTGGATTTCATCGGGATCGCCACTGTTCAACTCCAGCAGGCGGCGCAGGTGGGTAAAGCTGTCGAGGTCTGTGGCGCCGAGACGAAAGCCGTAGCGGTCGGATTCGTGATGGATCAGCTCAGCAGCAAACTCCAACCGGATATCACAGCCGTAAAACTCGATGGTCAGATCGCAGGTTGTGCCGGTGGGGATTCCCGGGGCGGCGTCGATCTGAAACAGGGCGCCGCGCAGGGAGATGTCGAGCAGGGCACCGGCGTGTTCCTGATGCGGACAGCGAATGAGGGATTTGCTGCTAAACGGGATGCGTTGGAAATGGCGCTGTTCGTTCATGGACCCCTCCGAAATAGTTATTCAAGTATGCGGGCAGAGCGATACGGCTAAAAGCTGAGCGGCGAGATACCGAACCTTCGATAACAGACCGCCCCCCCCTTGCCTGGTGTCCTGAATAAAATACCTGACAAATCTAGCATGGCTCGTTGCGCGTGGCAAATGGTCATGGCCGGTGTTGCCGAAGCGAAAGAAGGTTGCGCCGATAGGCCAAAATCGGCTACAACGGCTCGAAACGTTTCCGGGAGCTTTTGATGTCCGCGATCAATTCGCCACTGTTTCACAAAATCCGCCGTCTGACCGGTCGCGCCATCGGCGACTTTAATTTGATTGAGGCGGGTGACCGTATCGCTATTGGTGTCTCAGGCGGCAAAGATTCCTACACCCTGCTGCATGTCCTCGATGCTTTGCGGCGCCGGGCCCCGGTGCGTTACGAACTGGTAGCGGTCAACGTCGACGCCGGGTTCGCCGGTTATCAACGTGACCTCATCGAAGCTCATCTGCACGATCACGCCTTTGCCTACCGGATGGAGACGACGAATTGTGCCGAGATTATTGATGCCAAACTGCGCCCCGGCTCGTCTTACTGCGCCTTTTGCGCCCGGCTGCGGCGTGGTGTCCTTTATGGTCTGGCCGACGAACTCGGTTGCAATAAAATCGCCCTTGGCCACCATCTTGATGACATCATTGAAACTTTGCTGCTTAACCAGTTTTACGTTGGTCGACTGGCGGCTATGACCCCAAAATTACTGGCAGATAATGGTCGACATACAGTCATCCGTCCCCTGGCTTATGTTGAGGAATCTTTGATTGCCGCGTTTGCGCAGGAGCAGGGGTATCCGATTATCGATTGTGGCTGTCCGGTACAGGAGAGTGCCGATCAACAGCGACAGCGGATGAAGCATCTGGTGCGCGAACTCAGTGCCGAAATTCCCGATCTGCGCCGTAGCTTGATCAGTGCGGTCGGTAATGTGCAACCGCGCCATTTGCTCGATAAAACGCTGAAAATGTTTTAACTGGTACTTGACTGCAGGCTGCTGTTAATATGCAAAAAAATGAATGAAAGAGGACGACACGTTGCTGGCAAAACACAAAAATCGCGGTGCAGTGAACAAACAGATTGCGGTACGTACCCATTCGGAAGCGTTCAGCTGTTTTTTGAGTGAGCTCCTGAGCAGTTGGGGTTTCGAAATCTGTTCGCCAGATTCGGCCGAGGTGTTGCTCCTGTCTGAAGAGGGTCTTGGCGAACCGCTAACCGGTCAGAAGGTGATCTGGCTGACGGCTTCGCAGTACCAGGGGAGTGATCGACTGAGCCTGCCTCTGGAGTTCGAACAGCTTTGGCAGACCCTTGAGCACCGTTTTCACCGCCCGCCACGTATGCACATCCGTATGTCGCTGGAGCTTCCTGCCGTGGTCAGCGCCCGCGGACGGGTCTGCACCACGGCTCTCAGCAGCTTGTCTGATATGGGCGGCCGCTTCTTCTGCCCACACGAGATGATCCGCGATGAACAGGTGATGGTGCAGATGGAGGTTTCGGGTGTGCGCAAGCGCATGGATGGCTGCGTCATCTTTGCCGCACCGTGCCATGAGGAGGGTGTGGAGGGTTTCCGGATCGGGGTCGTGTTCCACGGGTTGAAACGAGATTCGCGCGACGATCTGCGTAACTTTCTGATTCAGCGCTATCTCGAGGCGATCCGCGGTCGGATGAGCGACGCGGTGTTTCGTGCCGGCCTGGCCGAATTTGCCTTGTCACCATCACTGCGGCAGAGTCTCAATCTTTAAAACTGTCGAGCAATTATGAGAAAAAAAGGGCCCGTTCACGGGCCTTTTTTTGCGTCAACCGCCATCATCTTCAGTCTAGAGGTCTGTTTGTGCAGGTCGCGCAGCAGACGATCGATCCGCAGCCCGTCCCCCCATCATGAGACTCGAAATGAATGATAAATGACATTACGGGGGAAAACGGTTAGGCGTTTTGCTGCTCACCTGCCCCTTAGGGGAAAAAGCGTGGATAATTCATGCGGACAGCAGGAGAGGGTTACTTTTTGAATAATTTTCCCAGAACGCCACCCTCCTCGTCGGTTCGGCGCATCCGCATCAGGCGTAGTTCGCGCAGGGCTTCGGTGCAATTCGGATTGCGCTGAATCGCCAGCTCAAAGCGTTTTTCCGCTTCACGCTCCTTGCCGGCATCTTTAAGCATGTAGCCGTGAAACAGATGGGCGATGTCGAGATTGTTGTTCATCTGAAGGGCACGGGTGATGAGCACCTGGGCCTGGGTTTTGCGCACATCGTCACCTGTGTCGGTGCGGAATTTGGCCAGAGCCAGGTAGCAGAGGTATTCGGCCTCGTTGCCGTAGAGCTCAACGGCTTTTTCCAGCACATCATGGGCTGCAGTGAAGTTACCCTTACGAACCAAACTCAGCCCCTGCTGGAAAAACGTTTCGGCCTGAATGATCGCGCCGGCTTGATCCTGTACCGTTTTGCCGCCGGAATGCTGCTGCTGGAGATAGAGCTGGCGCTTGCCCGGCTGGGAGAGGATTTCGTAGGCTTCGCTGATGTGCTGGAACAGAGCGTTCACCTTCTGCCTGAGATCCCGGGAGAAGTTGTCCTGCTGATAACGGTCGGGGTGATACTTTTTGGCCAGACCGACGTAACTGCGCCGCAGGGTCTCCTGGTCGGCACTATCCTCAATACCGAACAGGGCGAAATAGTCCTGTTTCATCATCCGCGCATAATCCTTGAGGAAGGCTTCGCGCTTTTGCTGAACTTCCGGCGGGTCGGCAAAGAGTGAGGAGCGCTGAGAGACCGGCAGCTGGGCATCGTGGCTTTCGAGCAGGTGCGACAAAAACAGGGCCGCAAGCAGTTGCATATTTTCGAAGCGCGACAAGGGGAACCGGTCCAGAAGCGTCCGACAGGTGTGGGCGCCATGAAAGTCGGCAATAAACCGTGCCTCACGCGCGTTGAGCTCAATATCCTGAAAGCGGAAATGAGGGTTTTGTGACAGGGCGGGATAACGGTCGAGGTGCGGACGCAAGACCGACTCAAGACGTTCCTCGCTGTAATAGGTGCGCAGACCGCTGTAGATCAGATTGGCCGGCGACATGCGAATCCGGGTGACGCTCTGCTTGATATCGGCGGCCGGGGCAAACCGGTATTCGCCATCCGCCCAGCCGAATATCTCGAGTAATTTTTCGCTCGCCTGCAGCGTCAACAGGTCGTGGAGTTGCTGCGGGGTGATCAGTCCCATTTCAATCAGAACGGTCCCCTGCAACCGTCCGGTTTCGCGAACGGCGCGCAATGAATTTTCACATTCGCGCTCGTTGATAATCCCCTGATTGACCAGGACGTTGCCGAGGCATTCGCGCACCACATTGGAACGGACGAAAATCGGGTAGCCGTCAAGGACATAGACCACCTTTTTGCGTTCTTCCAGGCTGATGTGCAGCAGGCCGGTGGCTTGCAAGGCGTAGAGATCGTGCAGGACCTGGGCGAAGGAGGTATCCGCCAGATGCCCCTGCAGACGTGGCAGCCCGCTCGCCGACTCGCTCCGGTCCGGGGCCGCCCGCTGAGTCAATTCGCCGATACGGGAATAAAGTCGATCAAGACTGAATGGCTTGAGCAGGTAGTCAGCGGCACCATACTCCTCCCGCGCCGCGTTGATCTGCTCCGGGGTGCGATTGATGGCGGACATCAGGATCACCGGAAGGTCCCTGGTCCTTTCGTCATTGTGCAGCTGTCGACAGGCCTCCAGACCGGAGATGCCGGGAAGGACCACATCCATAATGGCCAGATCGTAACTGCCCGACTGGAGTTTGGGCAGGACTTCTTCTGCTGAGGTAAAGATATCGACGGTCAATCCCTTGAGTTTGAGGTACTCGTCGAGAAAGTGGCGAATGCTGCGGTCGTCATCGATGACGGCGATACGAAGGGACATATGCGTGTGTTCCTTATGGTGTAACAGTCTCCGTCTCCGGCAGGGAGGGGAGAAGACGGGAAAAGATGCCGCGAATGTTTTCAGTGATCGCGCTGTAGTCGTCGAGCAGCTGGTCGTGCTCCGCTCGGTCGTTGGCCGTGTAGTCCAGACGTCGGGCCAGCTTGTTCAGGTAAGCCGGATCGTTGGGCAATTCACTGATCGACTGATCGTGGATCAGGCGCAACATGTTCTCCAGCCGGCGCAGGAACTTGTAGCCGGTAATGAGCAGGCGACTCTCCTCTTCATCCAAGATACCCTCCTGCAGCAGTTTCTGCAAGGCGAGCAGCGTATTGGTCTGGTGCAGGGCCGGGCGACCGGCACCGTGCAGCAGTTGCAGATACTGGGCGATAAACTCGACATCGACCATGCCGCCGCGTCCGGTTTTAATATTAAAATGGTCGCGCCCCTCGCGGGCGATCTCTTTCTCCATCCGGCTGCGCAACCGGGCAATTTCGCTGGCGGTGTTCTCCGGCAGCGGCACCTCGTAAGTGCGGTGCTCAATCACCTGCGCAAGGGTGGTGGCCAGGGCGCTGCCGGGGTTGACCACCCGGGTCTTGATCAGCGCCTGACGCTCCCAGAGCTGGGCCGAGGTTTCATGGTAGTCGCTGAAGGCGGCGAGGCTGGTGACCAGAGGCCCCTGATTGCCGGATGGGCGCAGGCGGGTGTCGATCTGGTAGACGGCACCGTCCTGAGTGACCAGAGTCAGCACCGAAATGATCCGCTGCGCCAGGCGCGAGAAGTACTGGGCGTTGCCCTGGGCGCGGAAACGATCCGGGTCGGTCCCCTCTACCGGCCGGGTCTCCCCTTCCCCTTCGTAGACGAAGATCAGGTCGAGGTCGGAGTGGTAATTGAGCTCCATGCCGCCGAGCTTCCCCATGCCGAGGATGCAGAACTCCGCCGCTTGCGGTGTTCCGTCGGCACCGGTGGTAAAGGGGAGGCCGAAACGCGGGATCAGCTCGTGGCGGGCGATCTCCATCGCCGCCAGCAGGCAGCAGTCGGCGAGGCAGGAGAGCTGGTAGGTCTTTTGCCCTTGCGGCGTGTGCCCATAGATATCGTTGAGCGCGATGCGCAGAAACTCTTCGTTACGGAAGCGACGGATCACTTCGAGTTCACGCTCGTAGTCGGTCGCTTCGACCAGCAAGGCGGCGAGGTCGCGCTGCATGGCGGCGAGATCTTTAAACGGCACCGCGTAAGAACCGGAGACCAGAGTGTCGAGGATCTCCGGGTGTTTGATGAAGATCCGGGTCAAAAACTGGCTGGTACCGAACAGCGACACCAGCAGTTTCATGGTCTGGTGATTCTCGGCCAGCAGGGCGAAGTAGGTGCCGCGGGCGCGCAGGGCGGAGAAGAAGCGCTCGACATTGGTCAGCGCCATATCCGGTTCCGGCGAGTCGATGACCTCCTGCAGCAGCAGCGGAGCGATGCGCTCCATGTGACGCCGGGCGCGCTGGGTCAGGTGTGAATGCGGTGCGCCACTGCGCAGCACCAGCAGGCTGTCGTAGGCGGCAATCGGGTTGGAAAAGCCGCGTTCGGTCAGTAGTTCCTTGACCTTCTCCGGGTCGGCGCTCGGGTCGAATAGCGAGGCGACGTCGTCGCGCACCTCACTCTGGATCTCCTCGTCGCTGGAGTAGAACAGCTGACGAAAGATAGCCGAGACTGCGCTGCGATGGCGTTCAAGTTCGGTGAGGAATGCCGGTGTATCGGCAAAGCCGCTGCGCCGGGCCAACGCCTTGAGCTGCTCGGGTCGGGCCGGGAGGTTGTGGGTCTGCTGTTCCTGGTAGACTTGAATGCGGTGCTCGATGGTGCGCAAAAAGATGTAGGCTTCACGCAGGGTTTGCAGCTCATCGTCGCGAACCAGCCCTTCGCCGTGCAGCTGATTCAGGGCGACCAGCGAACATTTGCTGCGCAGGGTCGATTTCTTGCCGGCGTTGATCAGTTGCAGCGCCTGGATGAAGAACTCGATTTCACGAATCCCCCCCCGGCCGAGCTTGAGATTGGTCTCCCCCTCGCGGGCACGGGCCAGGTTGTGGTCGATCTTCTGCTTCATCGATTTGATGTCTTCGAGCATGGCGTAGTCGAGGTGGCGGCGGAAGATAAACGGCTCCAGCTCCTTGAGCATCGCCTCGCCGAGGGCGATATCGCCGGCCACCGGCCGCGCCTTGATCAGGGCGGCGCGCTCCCAGCTCTGTCCCCAGCTTTCGTAGTAAAGGATGCCGCTTTCGAGCGGCAGCACCATCTCGCCGCTGTTCCCTTCCGGGCGCAGGCGCAGATCGACGCGAAAGACGAAACCGTCCTCCGTCGCCTGGCCGATGGCCTTGGTCAGCATCTCGCCGAGCTTGAGATAGTAGTTGTGTACCGGGATGCGGTTGATCACGTCCCCGCGCGGGGTGGTGATCCCCGTGGTCTCGCCTTTCTCCGACGAGTAGAAGTAGATCAGGTCGATATCGGAGGAGAAGTTGAGCTCACGGCCGCCGAGTTTGCCCATGCCGAGGATGGTGAAGGTCGTCGGAATCAGGTTGCCGTTGCCGTCATCAGCCATCGGCACGCCGTACTCGGCCTGCAGTTGCTGGCTACAGACTTCGTAGGCACGCTGCAGGGTGGCGGCGGCGAGGTCAGCCAGTTCGGCGGTGACCTCCTGCAGGGTGGCCAGACCGCAGAGATCGCGGCTGCCGATGCGCAGGATCTCCTGACGCTTGAACTGGCGCAGGAGGCGCTGCAGGGTCGGGTAGTCGGCATCGTCAGGGATCAGGGCGCGCAGTTCACGCTCCATGGTCGCTTCATCGCACGATTGGTCGATTCCGCCCTGGGTGATCAGGCCGGAAAAGTAAACTGCCTTGCGGTACAGGATCCCGGTGAGAAACGGCGAGGCGCCGACCACGGTCAGCAGTTGCTGACGGCGCAGCTCATCACTGAGAGCAGCGATCAGGTCGGCTTTGTCGACGGTGCCGAACAGGCGCTCAAGATTGTTCAGGCACAGATCGGGATCGGCGGTGGCCAGGGCATCGTTGGCGATCAGCGACAGCAGGGCGCAGTCGCCGATGAATTCAAACAGCAGACGCAGATTGGTGGCACTTTTCGCCGGTTCGGCAAAGCCGAGGTTGGCGGCGACAGTTTTCAGGGCGCCGTCATCATTGGCGGCGCAGGCTTCCTGCAGTTGCTGGTCAAGGGTCATGCGGGCCTCTTGGCGCACAGGGCGGCCAGATCGGTGTTGAAATCGCCGCGGGCGAGTCCGTGCTCGGTGATGATGGCGGCGATGTAGCGGGCCGGGGTGACATCAAAGGCCGGGTTGCGCACGGCGATCCCTTCCGGGGCGATGCGGCGGCCGCCGCAGTGGGTCACTTCATCGTGGCCACGTTCTTCAATCGGAATCAGCGAACCGTCGGTCAGGGTCAGATCGATGGTTGAGATCGGTGCTGCGACATAAAAGGGGATGTTGTGTTCCTTGGCCAGGATGGCGACGCTGTAGGTGCCGATCGCATAGCCGCCAACGGCGACACCGCCAACAAG
>DDWE01000134.1 GCA_002345625.1 Desulfuromonadaceae bacterium UBA2294
GGCAGGCTGAAAGTCGGCCTGCGGCTTTTGCAGCGGCAGACAGGCACAGATAATAAGAATCAGCCCGACAGAAAATATTCGAATCAAAAGCGATGTCAATACAAAAGGTCGCATAAGAGAAGAGACAGGCCGATCAAAGTAATCTGATCGGCCTGTATACAAGCGCATTTATTTCTTCTTTGCAGCTGGCTGTGCATTCATAAATTCGATATCGGCCCGCAACTGCGCACTGGCCTGACTGTTCGGCTGAAGATCGAGGTGGCGAAGGGCTGCCTTTTTTGCCTTGGCAAAATCATTCAAATCGTGCCGGTAAACAATGTAGGAATTATAGAGACTCTGCAGATGATTCGGCGCAAGGGCGTGGGCCTTTTCAAAGTTTTCAACCGCCTTGTCAAACCAGCCGAGACTACGAAACATGACCCCCTGATCGGTCAAGACATTCGGATCGTTGCCGTCGAGCTCCAGCGCTTTTTCGTAAGCTTCAATCGATTCAAGAAAACGATTGGAATCAAAATAGGTATTGCCGAGCTGCACCCAGGCATTGCGGTTTTGCGGCTCAGTCGCCACAACCTCTTTTAAACGCCGGATATTCTGCTCCGGATTGACCGGAGGTGCCGTCTGCCCGACATTGGCGACCGGAGTCGAAGAGTTCGGTCCGGATTTTTTATGACCGATGATCAGACCGAGCAGAAGACCGATCACCAGGGCGACTCCCAGAAAAAAAAGAGACTCTTTTTTCATACTGTTTTCCCCTTGGCAGCTTTAACGGTTTTGTACTCATCCCAGAATATCAACAACGGACTCGCCACAAAGATCGATGAATAGGTTCCGATCAGAATACCGACCAGAAGAGCAAAGGCAAAGTTATGAATCACGCCGCCACCGAGTACAAACAGAGAGAGAACTACTAAAAGTGTCGTACCGGAGGTCAGGATGGTTCGGGAGAGCGTTTCATTGATACTGCGATTGACGATCACCGGAAATTTTGATTTTGACAGCGTCCCCATATTTTCACGAATCCGGTCATAAACAATAATCGTATCGTTCAGAGAATAGCCGATAATCGCCAGAAAAGCGGCGATGATCGGGAGATCAATCTCTTTGCCAAAAAGAGAAAAAACACCGAGAGTGATGGTGACATCGTGAACCAGAGCAATGATTGCGCCAACGGCGAAACGGAATTCAAACCGCAGGGTAATGTAGATCAGGATCCCGATCATGGCATAAACAACAGCCATGATCCCCTTTTCACGCAGATCTTTTCCAACCTGCGGCCCGACCATCTCGCTCCGGCGAATTTCGACCGTCCCGGCGCCGAACTGGCTCTCCAGAGAGCTCGATATCTGCTTTGAAATATCCTTCAGTTCGGCACTCGACGACTGCGCCCGGATCAGAAACTCATTCGACTCATCACCAAAACTCTGTACGACCAACCCACCCAATGCCATATCTTTAAGGGCATCCTTGATCGTGGCGGAGCTCGCATCCGCATCAATTTTTACCTGAACCAGTGTCCCCCCGACAAAATCGATGCCGTAGTTCGGGCCACCCTGAATCACCAGAGAGCCGATACTGATTAATAGCAGCAGCGCCGAGAAGAGAACAGCCAGTTTTCTTTTGCCGACAAAATCAAGATTTATGTCAGATTTAATCAGTTGCATGCTGTTCTCCTATATACTGAATTTCCTGGCTTTACCCTGCGCCAGGAAAAAATCAAAGATAAGTCGCGAAACAAAGACAGCCGTAAACAGAGAACAGAGGATCCCGATCGAGAGCGTAACAGCAAACCCTTTGACCGGACCGGTGCCGAACTGAAACAGAACCAACGCAGCGATCAAGGTGGTAATATTGGCATCGACGATGGTTCGAAACGCCTTGCCGAAGCCGGATTCCAGAGCAATGGCTGCGGGACGGCCACTGCGCAGCTCCTCACGAATCCGCTCAAAAATCAAGACATTCGCATCGACCGCCATGCCGATGGTCAGAACAATCCCGGCAATCCCCGGCAGGGTCAGGGTCGCACCAAACAGTGACAGGATGGCGAGAATAAAAATCACGTTGAGGAGCAAGGCGATATTGGCGATAATACCGGAAAGGCGGTAGTAGAACAGCATCGCCATGACGACCAGCAGGGCCCCAACCAGAACAGACATAACCCCCTGATCAATGGAATCCTGACCCAGGGACGGTCCAACGGTACGGTTTTCAAGAATCTTCACCGTGGCCGGCAGGGCGCCGGCGCGGAGCACGATCGCCAGGTCAGCCGCCTCCTGCTCGGAGAAACGACCGCTGATCTGCGCCGTGCCGCCACCGATGCGCTCCCGGATCACCGGGGCCGAATAGACCTTGCCGTCAAGGACGATGGCCATCCGACGGCCAACATTGGCTGCCGTCAGTTTTTCGAACCGGTCAGCGCCGATAGCATCGAACTGGATAGTGACATAGGGGTCATTGAACTGACTGCTGATCCGCACCTGAGCATCGGAAATACTGTCGCCGGTTAATGCTGAGCGGCTCTCGACCACAATCGGCGTCTCGGTCACGGCGCCGTTGGCACGGTTAACATTACGTTCGTAGAGTAGTTCGCTGTTCCGCGGCAGATTCCCCTTGAGCGCTTCCGGGACATTGGCATCCTCGACCACCATCTTGAATTCGAGACGAGCGGTCTTGCCGAGCAGGTCGATGGCGCGCTCGGGATCTTCGATACCCGGCAACTGGACCAGAATACGGTTCCCGGCCTGGCGCTGCAGAACCGGCTCACTGACCCCGAACTGGTCAATCCGGTTACGCAGGGTCTCCAGAGCCTGACGCACGGCGAATTCACGGGTCGCCTCAACTTCCGTATCGGCAAGTCGGAAGTTTTTCTGGATATAAGCCCCCTCGGCACCCAAGGTCAAAGGCTCGAGATTGGCGAAACGCTCCTGCATCAAGCTGTCGACCTGACCAGCCGCAATCTCGTCATAGACCGTGACCGCCAGACTGAAGCCGGGCTGCCGCTCGACGCGCTTGAAGACAATGTCCTTGTCGCGCAGGGTCATTTCGATCTGGTCAACCAGAGCATCGATATGGCTGTCGACGGCTTCATCGACGTCAACACCGAGCACCAGATGCATGCCGCCCTGCAGATCGAGACCCTTCTGGATTGGGGGGAACGAATTACGCCACCAACCGGGGAGACTGTCACCGATAAAGGTCGGGGCCAGCGCCACCAGGGCGAAAATGCAACAAAAGAGGACGAAGAAAGCTCGCCACTTGATGCTTCCAGTCATGTCGGTTGATTACTCCTTGAGTAAGGGGGGCAAGAATCAGTCAGCCTGAACGCCGTCAGTCTTGCTGGAGACGATGGATGCGCGGTTTATCCGGATCTTGACACCTGAGGCAATCTCGAGCACCACAACCGATTCCTGCAGACCGGCTACTTTTCCATGGATGCCACCGGCGGTCACGACCTGATCGCCCATGGCGAGGGTGTCGATCAACTGCCGATGTGCTTTGGCCCGCTTGGTCTGCGGCCGGATCAACAGAAAATAAAAAATGGCGAACATCGCCACCAGCATGATCAGACCTTCATAGCCGGTGCCACTGCCCTGGGCGGCGGTCGGTGCTGCAGCGTGGGCCTCAGTAACAAACAGGTTGAGCAGGTTCATGGTCGCAATCTCCCTCTTGGTCGTTAGTGTACAAAGTTTTTTAATCGATCTCATCCGCCAGCCGTGCACGTCTTTGGTAGAAGTCCGCACGGTAAGCGGTAAATGTGCCTGCATCGAGTGCGCTCCGGGCACCCGCCATCAAATCGAGATAGTACGCCAGATTGTGGTGCGTATTCAATACTGATGCAAGAATTTCATTGCTTTGGTACAAATGACGTAAATAAGCCCGACTGTATTGCCGGCAAACCATGCAGCCGCAATCGGGATCGATCGGCCCGGAATCTTCGCGGTAGCGCGCCTGTTTGATGCTGAGTCGACCGGCGCGGGTAAACAGGACACCGTTGCGCGCATTGCGGGTCGGCATGACACAATCGAACATGTCAGCACCGCGCGCCACCGCCTCGATCAGATTCTCCGGCGTGCCAATCCCCATCACATAACGCGGTGCATCCTGGGGCAGATGCGGCAGGGTCTGCTCCATCATGGCGTACATTAAATCGGCGTCTTCGCCGACGGAAAGGCCACCAAGGGCATAACCATCAAAACCGATGGACACCAATTCATCGGCGCTTTTGCGCCGCAGGTCTGGAAACATCCCGCCCTGGACAATGCCGAACAGCAGGGCATCATCATCGCGTCGTGCCGCTTTGCAGCGCTGCGCCCAGCGGCCGGAACGATCGGTCGAGAGCGCAGTGTAATCACGGGTAGCCGGATGCGGAATGCACTCGTCAAAGGCCATGATAATATCAGACCCCAAAGACTCCTGAACCGCAATCGACACTTCCGGAGTGAGCACATGTCGCGCACCGTCCAGATGCGACTGGAAGACGACTCCATTCTCGTCGATCTTCCGCAGGTCACCGAGACTGAACACCTGAAAACCGCCACTATCCGTCAGAATCGGCCGATCCCAATGCATGAAACGATGCAGGCCGCCAAGACGCTCAACCAGTTCATGCCCGGGACGTAAAAACAGATGGTAGGTATTGGCAAGGATCACCTGGGCGCCGATATCGACCAGAGCCTCGGGGAGCATCCCCTTGACCGTCCCCTGGGTACCGACCGGCATAAACGCCGGCGTCTCGATCACACCACGCCGGGTGTGCAGACGTCCGCGGCGCGCCTGAGTTCGATCGTCGCGCTGCAAAAGATCGAAGTGCTGTTCAGCCACTGATAGTCACCTGATCGGGATCCGCAGCTGACGGCAAGATCAACATGCAGTCGCCATAGCTGTAGAATCGAAAACGCTCACGCACCGCCCGCGCATAAGCGGCCAGAATCCGCTCCCGGCCGGCGAAAGCAGCCACCAGCAGCAGCAAGGTCGAGCGCGGCAGATGAAAATTGGTCAGCAACCCATCGACCGCCTGAAAACAGAAGCCGGGGGCGATAAAGATATCAGTACTCCCGCTACCGGGCCGTACCGTACCGTCAGCAGGGTCGCACGCCGCCTCCAAAGTTCGCGTCACGGTCGTCCCGACAGCAATGACCCGCCGTCCCTGCTGTCGCGCCCGGTTCACCGCCGCTGCGGTCTCGGACGGAATTACGTAGTCCTCGGCGTGCATACGGTGCCGGGAGAGATCGTCGTCACGTACCGGCAGAAAAGTTCCGAGGCCAACATGCAGGGTCAGTGTCGCGACTTCAACCCCGATCGTCTGCAGGTGCTGGAGAAATTCAACACTGAAATGCAAACCGGCGGTCGGCGCCGCCAGGGCGCCGGCGTTGCGGGCAAAGACCGTCTGATAGCGTTCACGATCGTCCGTCGTTGCCGGCCTTTCAATGTAAGGGGGCAACGGCATCTGACCAACCTGTTCCAGAGCCGTGGCGACGTCACCCGCCGCTGTAAACCGGATCCGGCGCAACGTCGGCTCGCCCCCATCCAGAACCTCCCCTTCAAGGCCGCCAGAAAACAGTAGCCGCTGGCCAGATTTCGGCGTCTTGGAGCATCGGGTCAAACAATCCCAGATCTCGGGCACACCCGGTAAACGGCGGGCCAGAAACACCTCAATGCGCCCCCCCGTCGCTTTGTGTCCCAGCAGACGAGCCGGAATCACCCGGGTATCGTTAAGTACCAGCAGGTCGCCCGGACGCAGATAAGCGGCGAGATCGGCAAACGAACCGGTCTTAAGTGAGTCGACACCGGACAGTATCATCAGGCGCGATGCCGTCCGTTCGACGACAGGCGCCTGAGCAATCAGGCCCGCCGGGAGATCGAAGTCATAATCTGAAAGATGCATGGGATGACGCGGACACGGCTCCTTTTCCCCCCGAAAATTCTGCGTCACTCAACCATAATTGCCCTACAAAGTCAATCCGTTTTCACCCCGCCTGCGCTGTTGCAGCCTGCTTGATCTAACGACGCACATTGCAGTGTAAAATCGGCTTGATCAGGACAATGAATCCACCCTTTGCACCCGGCTCATACAGGGTGGCATCGTTCGGCCTTAAACAGAAAACCAAGCCCGGACAAAACCCCGCTCAAGGCAGAATTGCCTTCCATAATATTAATTTTAATATAGAATCAACACTAACCGCTGCTATCACGCTGTATTGGCAGTCATCTTGCTTAAAAATGCCATCGAATTTCGCGGGGTCAGCACACTCTGTTCGATGGCAAGCGGTCCCAATGACGTAAGCCTGCAACGAAATCTGCATTCAGATCATTTTCAGAGGCAATCCCGGGGGGGAAGGCTTTTACCGATTTTTAGACTGGCACCAAGAAATTTCGTATGGATCCTCTATGTTGCGCGAACGACTCTCAATGCGATCCCGCCATATAGAGAAGTTTCCCCCAATTTTCCAGCCGAATAACGGCGTCGAAAGAACCGGTTTTCGTCGACATGAATTCCCTCAAATTCAAGATTCTGGGATTGATTGCCGTGATTGCAATTGTAATCACGCTGATCTCTACTTGGATTACTCTCGACTCGCAAAAAACACTTCTGCATCGATTTGCGATGCAAACCAGCCGGGTTCTCGGCGAAACAATCCACAACAGTATTATCGGCGCCATGGAATCAGGGCAGAGTGCAGAGGTTGCCCGCCTCCTTGAACAAATCAACTCCGAGCCCGCCATTGAATCAGTCCATATTTTCGACAGCAGCGGACGCATTCTTCTTTCGACAAGCCCGGAAGAGACCGGCGATCTGATCCCCTCGACGGAACTGTTTGCCTTCCGCTCCGGAAAAGACACCTACGTCGACGCCCCCAACGGCACAGAACGGATGAATGCCTTCCGCACCATCAAAAACGCGCCACAATGCCATACCTGCCACGACGCCGACAAAGAGATTCTTGGCATCCTCAACCTGCATCTTTCGCTGGACGTACTGAATGAACTGCAGGAGAAAGGGCGCAACGTCACCCTGCTCACTTCCGGTGGCATGGCCGTCATCCTTATTCTGGTGATTTCTGCCTTCTTCCTGATCTATGTCGACCGCCCCGTCAGACGTCTGACCGAAGCAATGAAACAGGTCGAGATGGAAGATTACGCCGGCGCCATAACGCAAATCCACAGCTCGGCGGAGATGGCACTGCTCGGCAGTCGCTTCAACCGGATGGTCGACCGTCTGCAGGGACTAATTCAGACAAAACTGCTCAATGAGCGGGAGTTGGTTGTCAATCAGGAGAAGCTGGCCCACCACGAAGAAATCCAGAACATGAACATCACTCTCGAGGAGCGCCTGAAAGAGATCGAGTATCTCAACATCTCCCTCGAAGAGCGGATCGAAGAGATTGAAGAGGCCAACTTCAAGATTGCCGACCTGGCAAGCGAGCTCGAAGACCGCAACACCACCCTGGAAAGAGCGGTGGAACGGTTGTCGGCGCTATACAAGATCGGCCTGGCGACCAACTCGATCATGGACCTTGAACGGTTGATTGATCTGTTGATCCGCAAATCGATGGAGAGCCTTGGGGCCGTCTACGGCTACATCCTGCTGCTGGACCGCGAACAGTGGATGCTCAATAT
>DDWE01000053.1 GCA_002345625.1 Desulfuromonadaceae bacterium UBA2294
AGTTCAACTCCATCTCCATCTCCGGCTACCACATCCAGGAAGCCGGCGCCAACAACGCCCTGGAGCTGGCCTTCACCCTGGCCGACGGCATCGAGTACGTGCGCGCCGCCATCGCCAAGGGGCTCGACATCGATGCCTTCGCGCCGCGGCTCTCCTTCTTCTTCGCCATCGGCATGAACTTCTTTATGGAGGCAGCCAAGCTGCGAGCCGCGCGCTACCTCTGGTCGCACATGGTCAAGCAGTTCAATCCGCAGAACCAGAAGTCGCTGATGCTGCGCACCCACTGCCAGACCAGCGGCTGGTCGTTGACCGAACAGGATCCTTACAATAACGTCATCCGCACCACCCTCGAGGCGCTGGCCGCTGTTCTGGGCGGTACCCAGTCGCTGCACACCAACGCCCTCGACGAAGCAATTGCCCTGCCGACCGATCATTCGGCGCGCATCGCCCGCAACACCCAGCTGGTGATTCAGGAGGAGAGCGGCGTCTGCAATGTCGTCGATCCTCTCGCCGGTTCCTACTATGTTGAGAGTCTGACCGCCGGCCTGATCGAAGAAGCGCAGAAAATTCTTGATGAGATTGAAGCTCTGGGCGGCATGACCAAGGCGATCGAGAGCGGCATGCCCAAACTGCGCATCGAAGAATCGGCAGCGAAAAAGCAGGCGGCAATCGATTCCAGCCGCGATGTTATTGTCGGCGTCAACAAGTACAAGTTGGCCAAGGAAGATCCCATCGATGTCCTCGATGTCGATAATGCCGCGGTGCGTGAAGGTCAGATCGCCCGTATCAACAAGATTCGCGCCACCCGAGATTCTGCCGCCTGCCAGAAGGCGCTGGACGCTATTACGGCAGCGTGCGAAAATAACAACGATAATCTCCTCGGCCTCTGTGTTGAAGCTGCCCGTCAGCGGGCGACTGTCGGTGAAATTTCCGATGCCATGGAGAAGGTCTTTGGCCGCCACAAAGCAGAGATCAAGCTGGTCTCGGGAGCGTACGGATCCGTGGTCGATAGTGATGACAATTTTGCCGCGCTGAAGAAGCGCATCGATGCTTTCGCCGCCAAGGAAGGGCGTCGTCCGCGTATCCTGGTGGCGAAGATGGGCCAGGATGGCCACGATCGCGGTGCCAAGGTTGTGGCCTCGGCCTATGCCGATGCCGGCTTTGACGTCGATGTCGGCCCCTTGTTCCAGACGCCGGAAGAGGCGGCCAAAATGGCGGTGGAGAACGATGTCCACATCGTCGGTGTCTCGTCTCTGGCCGCCGGGCACAAGACACTGGTGCCGCAGCTGGTCGCCGCCCTGAAGGCACTCGGGGCCGATGATATTGCGGTGGTTTGCGGCGGGGTCATTCCGCGTCAGGATTACGACGCCCTGTATGCTGCCGGTGCTGCGAAAATCTTTGGCCCGGGGACGCCGATCACCACGTCTGCCGAACAGACCCTCGATGCTATCGAGGAGAAGCGTAAATAGGCAACAAGCAGAAGGCGGGCCTTTTTGGCCCGCCTTTTTTGTAAGCGCCACGAAGAGATGAAGGATGCAGCAATTCAGCCCGGTCAGCAGTGATGGCTCCTGTCAATAAACGATTCGGGTTGTCAGCTTGTGCTAGAGACCCCCATCTTTTCCATGTGGACAGCTAAAGGTCTTTTCATTGTCCATCATCAAAGACATCACCGCCGGCGTCCGTGCCGGCAACATCCGCGCTCTCGCTAAAGCGATCACCCTGGTCGAGAGTCGCAGCCCTGATCATTCCCTGGCGGCCACCGCTCTGCTCGATGACCTTCTGCCCGATTCCGGCAATTCAATCCGCATTGGTATTTCCGGGGTCCCCGGCGTCGGTAAAAGCACCTTCATCGAGACCTTCGGGCTTGCCCTGATTGCGCGTGGACACAAAGTCGCCGTGCTGGCAGTCGATCCGAGTTCACAGCTCTCCGGCGGCAGTATTCTGGGTGACAAGACCCGGATGGAAGAGTTGTCGCGTCATACGCAGGCGTTCATCCGCCCCTCCCCTTCCGGTGACACCCTTGGTGGCGTCGCCCGCAAGACCCGCGAAACCATGTTGATCTGCGAAGCCGCCGGTTTCGATGTCATTATCGTTGAGACGGTCGGCGTTGGCCAATCAGAGGTGACGGTGGCCTCCATGGTCGATTTTTTTCTGCTGTTGCAGCTCCCCGGTGCCGGTGATGAGCTGCAGGGGATCAAGAAGGGGGTGATGGAGATCGCCGATGCGATCCTCATCAACAAGGCCGATGGCGACAACCGTCCCCGGGCCGAACTCGCCCGCCAGCAGTATGTCAATGTCCTGCACATCCTCAAGCCAAAAAGCCGTAACTGGCAGGTTCCTGTACAACTGGTCAGTGCCCTGCACGGCGAGGGGATTGAAGGGGTCTGGAGCATGATCGAATCGTACCGCGATACCATGCAGAAAAGTGGTGAGATGGCCACAAAACGCCGACTGCAGGCCAATGACTGGATGTGGAGTTTGGTAATGGATGGCCTGCGCGAACAGTTCATGTGCGACCGTCAGGTCGCAGGTCTGCTCGACGCGGTGCAGGACGCGGTGGCCAGCGGCGTGACGGCACCCGGTGCTGCGGCTCGGCGTTTATTGGAGGCGTTCAAAAGACACTAACCGAAACAAAACCCAAAACACATCAATTCCAAATCGACGGGAGACAGTTTATGACCAGCAAGATCAATCACATCGGCATTGCCGTAAAGAGCCTCGATGTGTCCATCCCCTTTTACCGCGACGTGCTCGGCATGGAGTTCGAGGGGACTGAAGTTGTCGCCGAACAAAAAGTGAAAGTCGCTTTTCTGGTCGTCGGAGAGAGCCGCATTGAGCTGCTCGAGGCGACGGTGGACGATTCCCCGGTGGCGAAGTTCATCGAGAAAAATGGCGAGGGGGTGCACCATATCGCCTACGAGGTGGCTGACCTGCCCGCCACCCTGGGCCAGTTAAAGGCTGCGGGGGTGCGTCTGATCGATGAAGCACCGCGTCAAGGCGCACACGGGGCGTCCATTGCCTTCTTGCATCCGAAGGCGACAGGCGGCGTGCTGACCGAACTTTGTCAGTCGGGACACTAATATCAATCCGCCGTTATAAAAAGGCAACATGAAAAAATTATCATCATGAGATCATGTTTTGCGGTTTGCAGTTAAAGTCTGCGGATTTACGTAAAGAAAAAAATACCATTCACATAAAACATCGTTTGTTTTTACTTTAATTTTGGCTTGACACCGTCTTTGTGGCTCGTGTAGGGTGGCAGTGCGGTTTCAGTTTGTTATAATCGCTGCGGTCAAATAGAAAACAGTGATTCAGCGAGGAGCACAACGGCTTGATGCTGCAACGATTGTTTCAGGGGAAAAAAGGACTTCTTATCCTGATGGCAGTAACACTACTGCTGACCCCGTTGCACGGCTGGGCACTTGAGATCGGTGCGCCGCCACCCGATTTTGAGCTTCCCGGAATCAAAGGCGATACCGTGCGGCTCTCTGCTTTTCGTGGTCGGCCGATTGTGCTTAAAATTGCAACCACCTGGTGTCCAAGTTGCAAGGTTCAGGTCAAGGAGCTGGCCCTCGCACAGGATGTTCTGAAGGCGTACAACGCCGCTGTTATCGAGGTTTATATCGATGAACCGTTGCAGGATGTCGTTAATGATGTGCAGACCAGGCCGACCGCACTTGCCTCAGTGGTCGCCGTTGATGACGGGCAGGTGGCACGCAAGTACAACCTGCTGGGGATCCCGCGGGTGCTGGTGATCGATCGTGACTTCCTGGTGCAGCGTGACCGCGGCCTGCTCACCGCAGACGATCTCGCAGCGAAGCTTAAGTCTTTGGATCGGTAAGGGGACTGATCCAGTGGTAATTTTTGAACAAGTGTTTTATTGACGTGGTTGATGCGCAACACTGTAGCGAAAAAACGACACTCCCCGATGGCAAAAGCAGGCATTCAGCACATGAATCAGCGGTTTGAGTCTAATACAGTGTTTGGCACCTTTATTGAATAAGTAGGGGTTTATTAGAGATTTACCGGATATGTGATATCCGATGGGAGTACCTAACCGCACTGTGGCAGAACGGTCCGGAGAGGAGGTGACGGGGAGAGGTTGTCCTGACTGACGCTTGGCGCAGGGAAGGACAGGGCTTGCCGGCATGTACAATCAAGCAGGCTGTTAAATTTATCAGAACCGCATCTAGTCCGTTGTGATGTCTTGACGGCGATGCAACAAAGCAGCTTTTAGGTGAAGAAGAGGCCCATTGGGGGCACGCGGAACATTCCGCAGCAAAAAGTACGACTTATTTATCAGGAGGCAAAGCATGAAGAAACTGGTACTGGCCCTGATTGCCCTGGCAGCAATCGTCGCCGTCGCCACCCCGGCGCTGGCGGATTACAACTTTTATGGTTCTATGCGGTTCAAAACTGGCTATACCGTTACGGCTGATCAGCCTAATCGCAGTTCCGACAGCTCTCAATTTGGCTTGCAGTCCAACACACGCTTCGGTCTTAATGCGACCACTGGTAATATCGGCGGTCGTATAGAGATGGGTCTGCTCGATGGCACAGGTTCTGCCAATGTTTACACCCGCTTGATGTATGGCACCTTGAAGACCGATGCCGGTACACTACTCATCGGCCAGACCTACAATCCGTACTGGACCGCTTACGCCATGGTTTACAATAATGACGATGGTCTCAATGGGTTTGGTGAACTTTATGAGCAACGCACCCCGCAGATCAAATTTGACTTCAACAGTGGTCTTTATGTCTCGGCGATCCAGAATCAGGCGATTCAAAAATCTGTGGCTAATTCCAAGGCATTGTTGCCGAAACTGAATGTCGGCTTCAAGAACAAAGCCGGGGCATTGAGCTACAATCTCGGCGTGGCTTATCAGGTTTATGACCAGTACTATGGTGCGGCTTTTGCGCCTGTTGCGGCTTCATCTGTAACCAACGTTGGTGGTGTCGCTACGCCTAACGCTGCGGTTCCGGTCACTGACAACAAGCGTACCATTCAGTCCTACTTGACTTATTTTGAACTGGTCATGAAGCAGGAGACGATGACTGCGCAGATGAAACTGCACTACGGCCAAAACCTGGCAGAGTTCGGTTTTAAACGCGACAAGAGCTACAATGCAGTAGGTAACAATAACACCGAGAGTTACGGTGGTGTCGCTCAGGTTAGTGTTGATATGTTCAATGTCGGCTTTTCCTATACCGTCGATGCTGATGACACGACTGCCAAAACCGACAAAGATGTTGTTGCATTTGTCAACGCTGTTATCAAGCCGGTCAAGGGCTTCTCCATTACTCCAGAAATTGCTTACTATGACAATAACGTCAATGGTTTCGATTTCGACGGTGCCGATATGGTTGTCGGTACCATCAAGTGGCAGATGGATTTTTAATCACTGTTTAACCGTAGCAAGCTAGATCAAAGCCCCGGACTTCGGTTCGGGGCTTTTTTTTAGAAAGGTGTGGAGAGGTAAAGGTGGATAGAAAGTCAAAATCGGATTTTGCCGCCGGGTGCAGAGAAAACTCTGGTTAGAGGATTGTAGAGTAGCAACTGGTTTTGATGCCAAGTCACTAAGTTGCGAAGAATACAGGGCAAAGAACTCAGGTCATAAGAGTTTGGTGGATATTTTCAGTCGTTGATTCTGGGCTAGTTGTATAAACACACTATATACAAAAAGCATTATCGAACGCAGATAAAGGCAGATGCACGCAGATTGAAAACCGTTTAGTCTTGCTGTTATCCGCTTTGATCTGCTCTTATCTGCGTTCGAAAATAAGGTTTGGCTTCGTTATGGATCATTGCCTGTGCGAAAGATCAGTGTAAAACAGGTTGAAACATTTATCCATTGACAACAGAAGGTTTCCCGGCATCTCTAGAGCGTCGGCATAAACTGTTTCTGGCTTTTCACCTGCCCTGATGCGGTAATTTTGTGACAGCAAATCAAAGGGGACACGCAACAGGACTGGTTTTGCAGCTAAAAGCAAGGTATGATGTGCTTTCAAAAAATGTCCGGAGTTAAAGGCCGGCTGAATAAGAGGTGCGGGTATGAAAGGTTGGTCTGTTGGGTTGGTTCTGCTGGGGTTGCTTTTGGTGAACGGTACGGCGACAGCGGCGGTTCCGTCGACTCTAGCGCATGATTTTGCCCCGATTGATGGGCTGGTGCTGCTGGCCCGCGATGGTGAGGTGATGGTAGATGCCTCGGTGGAGCAAGGAGTCCGGGTTGGGGAACTGTTCAGCATCATTGCTCCGGGTGAGACGATTCGTCATCCGGTCAGCGGTGCGGTTCTCGGTCGCCTCGACAAGGTGAGTGGCGTTCTGGCCATCACCCAGGTGCGCTCCGGTTTTGCCACTGGCCGACTGCTCAGCGGCGCCGAGCCGGCACCGGGGACGATCATTCGCCGTTTTGCCCGGGTCAAGGCTTGGTTTGTTGACCCTGCTGGCCGTGGTGAGATGGTTTTCAGTGAAGTGCGGGCCGCCCTGCCGCAACTCGACTGGCAACCCTATACCACCGATGCCGCAAAGCCGAGCAAGGATGGCCTGCTGTTTACCTTGCAGGGCAGCAATCTCGATGTGCGCGGCGATGGTGAAATGCTACACAGCTACACTCTGCCGGCAATTGGCCTGATGGCAGCGCCGGTTGCGGTTACTCCGGTTTCGGTCCCGGTGGTGCCATTGGCAGTCAACGCGGCTCCGGCGAAGATCGCAGCACTGTCAGGCGCACCCGTACTGGCGGCACCGATAGAAGGCACACCAGCGGTCGCTGCTGCTCCGCAGGGGGCTGCAGTCATCGTGCCGCAGACCGCCGAAGCGATTGAGAAGCAGCCGAGTAAATGGATCGGCGCTGCCGTCGATGGGGTGCCGGTCGGACTGGCCATTGCCGATCTGGACGGTGACGGTAAAAACGAAGTGGCCCGTCTGCTGGCTGATCGTCTGGAGATTGGTCGGGTGACCGGCGTCAATTATAAAAAGCTACAGGAAATCGAACTGGTCAAAGGGCGTGATGGCCTGAATCTGGTTGCTTTTGACCTGAATAAAAATGGCAAGCTGGAACTGTTTGTGACCGCCGCCTCGATCGACGAAGTGCGCAGCACGGTGTTTGAGTTTGATGGCAAAAAATACCGGGAACTGGCTGACGATCAGCGCTGGTTTATCAATCTCGTCGGCCTGACTGATGGTCCGGCCCTGCTCGGTCAGCGGCGCACCCCCGGCATCCAGCCTTTTGCTCCCACCGTGCATCGTCTGCAATGGCAAGGCAAGGTGCTGGCCGAGGGGGATGCCGTCTCCTTACCGCCCGACGCAACTGTTTTCGCCATCACATCGATTCCCGGTGCCGGCACCGAGCGCTTTGTGCGCATTAATAACGGTGGCCATCTCACCCTGGCTAATTTGGAGCTGGGGGAGCTGTGGGTCAGTGAACAAAGCGGCGATACCGAGATTGGTTTCAAACAGTCGGAGTTTCTGGTCAGTGGTGGCAGTGAGGATGTAGTCAGCTATATCTTTTTGCCGGCACCTTTGCACCTGAGTGCGGATGGGCTTCTGCTGACGGCGTTCAATACGGGCTTTACCAGTTCAAATGCTTTCCGGCAAATGACAATGGCCGAGATTGTCGGTTGGCGCTGGGAGGGGCAGGAGCTGATGCCGAAGTGGAATATCACCGGAATCGAGGGCTATGTGCCGGCGGTAACCATTGCTGATCTTGATAGCGACGGTGTCGACGAGCTGGTGATGCTACTCGCATATCCGAACCGCAACCCTTTCGGCAGTCGGCGCTCGGTGATCCGTACCCTGGCTTTGAACTAGAACGTACCGCACAAAATGTAAAAGGCCCGGCAATCTGCCGGGCCTTTTTTTGACCAAAAATAGCGATCTGGCACTTTAATCGAGATGCCGGCTCATGACGCTGGCGATATCGACCAGATAGGTCATGTCGCGCGGGGTGAAATCGTTTACGTCATCAACGTTGGCCCCTTTTCGTGAGACCTGTATGGCGCCGCGCACCCGGTCGGTACCAGGGATCGGCACACTGACGATTTTCTGGATCGGTAACGGCTTCTCCGCCGAAGTCGGCTCCAGTCGCACGCGCTCGAAGATCGAAGCATGGTGGACCGAGGCAAAGCGATTGTTGACGAAGGGTTTGTTCTCGCGCACGGTACGCGCAGCAAGGGAGTCGATGGAGGACAACGGCAGAAAGCCGATGGTCTTCAGTTTGCGCGGCCACCAGAAATGCAGGATATCTTTTTCATCATCGAGGACAAAAATGGCGACTTCATCGGCGCTGACCTTGTAGGCCTGACCAAGGATGCCGGCCGCCGCTTCGAGACGCTTTTCCGGATTGTCTATTCCGGTGAGGTGACTGTCGAGTTTTTTGCAGTAGTCATCGATGCCCATACCGATTTCCTCTCTTTATCCAATGACATCAAAAGTATAGCAAGAGTATTAGCACAGCTTCCCTAGCCGCGTAAAGAGTGTGTATTGAGCGCAGGTGTAAAAGCAGGGTTAACGTCGCGGTCCGTGGCCGCCGGTGCCGGTTGACTGGCCGGAATCGGGTGACGCTCCGGCTGCAGGTGAGCCGAAAAAGTGCTGGCGCAGTTCATGGCGGCGGGCGCGGCGTTCATCGGGAGGAAGCGTGCGCAGCTGTTCCATTTCGCGGCGCAACTCTCTTTGTTGCTCTTCCGGCAGGGACTGCAGGCGTCGGAACTGCTTGCGCAGTCGCTCCTGCTGCTCCGGCTGCAGCTCACGCCAATGGTGTGAACGGCGGCGGAGCTCATCCTGCTCATTCTCCGGAAGCTGACGAAAGTGCTGCAGCCGCTGGCGCAACCGTTCCTGGCGCTCGGGGGGGAGCTCCTGAAACCGGCGGTACTGCTGGCGCAATTCCGATCGTTGCTCTGGTGTCATCTGCTGCCAGCGTTCCATGGCCCGGGATGATTCGTGCGGGTTGGTCTGCGCATCCGCGGCGAAACCGGCCAGGGGCAGGAGCAGAATGAAGGTCAGCAGCAAAAAGTAGCGAGAGGTCATGACGATCATGGCGTAGACTCCGTTTCCGCCTCGAGGTCGATGGATTCAAGGAGGTCGAGCAGTTCGAGCAGTTCGAGTTCGGCGATGACGGCGGCATCCTGGTCCGATACCTCCTCCAGCGCCGGAAGCGGTGTTGGAGGAGCTTCCTCAGCGAGTGCGGCCATCGGCATAAGGAACAGAACCGCAAAGATAATAAGCGTCAGGTGTCTCATCCCGATTCCTCAAGCCCTTCCAGCAGGTCGAGCTGCTGTAGCAGGTCAAGATTCTCCAGCAGATCCTGATCGGCAAGAATGGCCAACTCCATCCGGGGCGCGGTAGACAGGTCGTTGTCGACCGGCTGTTGGGTGGGTATCGGCATCAGGAACAGGGCGATGCCGGCAATGGTCGCAGCGGCCAACGGTGCTTGCCAAATAATGCGGCGAGCGGAGGGGCGCTGGACGGCGCGGCTGACCCGCGCGGCAAAGCGGGCGGTCTCCTGCGGCGAGCAGTGCCAGTCCGTGGCCGGGAGCGCAGCATGAATTATTTTGAGCGCGGCCAGCTCTTGCCGGCAGTGTGGGCAGTGATCAAGGTGCCGTTCGAGTTCGCTACGCTTGGCTGCGTCGAGGCCGTCGCCGGTAGCAGAAAGCAGCAGTGACTGTTCAGGGCAGTCGGGGCGGATCATGGCAGTACCTCCGTCTTATCGAGGGCGCTACGCAGGGAGCGTACCGCCCGGTGCAGATGGGTTTTGACCGAGCCTTCACTGATGCCAAGGAGCTCGGCAATATCCAGCAGGGGGAGCTGCTCCTGGTGACGCAGGGTCAGCACCGCGCGCTGCTGGGCCGACAGTTTGTCCAGCTGCCGGCGCACAACGGCAAGCTGTTGCTTGGCGATGAGTTGACTCTCCTGCCCGGGACGCGGGTCGGCGAACAGTTCTACCGGATCGGGGGCATCGTTATCGCGTCGGCTGAAGAACAGTATCCGCTTCAATTTCTCCCGCCGTAAAACATCGATGGCGAGGCGGGTGACCGTGCGGTACAGCCAGGTCGATAGTCGGCTGTCACCGCGAAAGGTCGGCAGATGGCGGTGCAGGCGCAAGAAGGCTTCCTGAACAATATCCTCCGCATCACTGTGATTGCCGAGCATGCGCCAGGCGAGACGCAGCAGCTGCGGTGAGTGCTCTTCGACCAGAGCCCGGAAGCTGGCATCACAGCCGCTGAGGGCCTGGTGGAGCAGGTGCATCTCCTGCGCGAGTTCCATGTCGGGAGCGTACCCGCGCACGGGCGGCATGTCAATTGTCGGGGTGGCGAGCATTGTCAAAGGTGACCTTTTGTCAGTGGCTGATAACGTTTGGACGGACGACGGGTGTAAAGGTTGACAGCAGCGGACGGGATGGTTAACGTGACCCGATTCGATCCTTTATGATGTGACGGAGAGGCGATCAATGAACCAGGATACGCAAGACAGGCAGTGGCAGTTGAATGATTTGTACCGCAGTGCTGATGATCCGGCCTTGGCGGCAGACCTTGCTATGGCGCAGGAACAGGCGGACCGGTTTCGTCATGACTGGCGTCAGCGTATTGCCGATCCGGCCCTGACGGCCGGGTGCCTGACCTCGGCGCTTGTCGCTTATGAGGCGCTGCAGCGGTTTATTCTGCGCCCGTATCATTATGCGACCCTGCTCTTTGCCGCCGATGGCAACAGCCCGGTCCACCGGGCGCTGATGGCGAAAGTGCGTGAAACCATGAGCACGGTGACGGAGGCGACCCTGTTCTTCGAACTGGAGCTGGTTCGGCTGGACGCTGATCAGTGCCGAAAACTGCTGGCCAGAGACGTCCTTGCCCCTTACCGGCATTGGCTGGAGAATCTGCTGCTCCAGGCGCCTTACACCCTGAGTGAAGAGGTTGAGCAGGTGATCCGGCGCAAGGATCTGTCGGGCAAAGAGGCATTTGTCCAGCTGTTCGACGAACTCTCCTCAGGATTGACCTATCGGTTCACATTGCCGGAAGAGGATCAAGAGCGCGATGTGACCGGTGAGGAGCTCCTGGCTCTGCTCTACCACGCCGACCGCGAACTGCGCCATGCTGCCTTTGCCACGTTTTTACAGCGCCACGCCGAGCAGCAGCTGGTGTTGACCAGCTGTTTCAATAATCTGCTGCTTGATCATGGACGCGAAGCTGACTTGCGTGGCTATCCGGATCTGCTGACGCCGACCTGTCTGACCAGTGAAACCTCACCGGAGATGGTGGAGCAGATGCTGAGTGTCACCGAGGCCAACTATCCGCTGGCGCAGCGCTATTTCGAGCTTAAGCGGCGTCTGCTCGGCTACGAGACTATGCGCAACACTGATCTGTATGCACCGGTGGCCGAAAGCAGCCGCACGTTCTCCTATGAAGAGGCCCAGGCATTGGTTCTGGAGAGCTTTGCCGGTTTCGCCACGGAGTTGGCGCAGCGGGCAGAGCGGATTCTTCATGGTGGCCGGGTCGATGTGGCGCCGCGCCCGGGGAAAAGCGGCGGAGCTTTTTGCATGGGGATGACGCCGGAAGAGGAGCCTTTTGTGCTGCTCAACTTTACCGGGACCTTGCGTGACGTCTCGACTCTGGCACACGAACTCGGTCATGCCGTGCATTACAGCTGCTCCGGACAGCAGAACCTGTATCATTACCATGCCCCGCTGCCGTTGGCGGAGACGGCCAGTGTCTTTGGCGAAATGCTCCTGACCCGGCACCTGTTGCAGCAGGACGATCGTCATCTGCGCATCGCTCTGCTCTGCAGCAAACTCGAAGATATGATCGCGACCACCTTTCGCCAGACGGTGCTGACCCGCTTCGAGCAGAAGGCGCATCAATTGCGCGGTGAGCGGCTCCTGGCCGCCGACGATTACTGCCGTTTGTGGTGGGACGAGAATGCACGGCTGTTCGGTAGCGCGGTCGAGATGATTGATGAATACCGCTGGGGGTGGAGCTATATCAGCCATTTCATTCATGCCCGTTTCTATTGCTTCAGTTACGTCTTTGGCGAACTGCTGGTGCTGGCTCTGTACCGCAAATACCAGGAGGAGGGGGCCGGCTTTGTCCCCGGATTCCTGGAACTGCTCGCTGCCGGCGGGAGCGCAGCGCCGGCTGAGCTGGTCCAAAAGCTCGGGCTGGATCTCAATGACGCTGCCTTCTGGCAGAACGGTTATGATGTTATGGACGGGATGTTGGATGAACTGGAGATGCTGATCGCGGCTGGCGATTGATTGGCATCGGTCATAGGGGCGTTCTTAAATTGTTTATGTCTGCAGAAGCCTGATCCGTCAAACAATTTGACCGACGTTGCATAGTCAGATACTCTTTGAAGGCAAACCAATTGGAGTGAACTATGAAACGAAGTCCTGTCGACAAGAACCTGCGAGAACTGCCGGATAAAGAATTGCTCGCCCTGAGCCGCGCGGTGGGCAACACTATTCGCGCACAGACCCCTGTTGTCTCCGGAATTGTCGAGACCAACCTCAAGGCCGCTTTTGCCGCCCGGCGTAAACAGGCCATCAAGCTGCTCAAGTCACAAAAAACCGTTGCGGCCTAAACTGATCGTCATAGCCGGACCAAACGGTTCCGGCAAGACCACCTTCACCCCGCTGATGCTCAAGCACGACTGGGCTGATGGTTGTATGTTCATCAATCCGGATGAGATCGCCAAAAACGAGTTTGGTGATTGGAATTCTCCCGCTGCCGTCGCAAAAGCCGTCGTGCGTGCGCAGGAACTGCGCGAGCAGTGTCTCAGGTCCGGGCAGAGCATGCTGATCGAATCGGTTTTCTCCGCACCGGACAAACTGGATTTTTTGCATCAGGCCAGAAAAGCTGGATTTTTCATTCGTTTCTTTTTCATCGGAACCGATAGCCCCGAAATCAATGCGTCGCGTGTCGTCCGCCGGGTTCTTTCTGGCGGGCACGAAGTTCCCATTGCTAAAATCATCTCCCGGTATTCCAAGTCGATCGCCAATGCCTCTGTGGCGATGCTCATCGCTGATCGTGGTTATGTATATGACAACTCCATCACCGACAAAAACCCGAAGATTCTGTTCCGTGTCCGCGACCAGAGCGTTTACAAGGAATATGCCGACTTGCAGCAGCATACATGGGCACAAATGATGTGTGCTGATCTTAAATCCTTGACCCTTTGACGGCCGACAGAGCTCGAAAACCAACATTTGAATTGCAATAGCCAAAACAAGAAAAGCGCCCGTCGGCGCTTTTCTTGTTGGAGCTTTTGTATCACTAAGGAGAAGAAGAAGTTGTTTTCGAAGTTGGTGCGAGCATAAAGGAATCATGGAGGATGAAACAGGGGGGAAGCCGTAAAATTTGGATCAGCAATGTGCAGGGGGTGGCTGTGCGGAAGCACAGTCCACCGGGGTGCTCAGGTGTCAGGCCGGCAGCGCCGCGTGGGCGTAGAGGGCGGCAAGTTTGTCGGTGTGGGAACCGTGCCAGCGGGACAGTAGTCGCTCGGCGAGGGTGACACCACTTTCTGCGATGTCATCGAGGCCGTTGAGGTAGGCGGTTTCATCGGTGCTGCAATCGGGTCGGCGCTGACGGCGCAGGCCGTCCCGGGCCAGAGCAAGGGCTTCGATGGCGATCTGCTGCAGTGTGGTCGAACCGCAGGGGGTGCGCAGGCCGAGACGCGGCGCCAGACGGTAGGCTTCCGTCAGGTCTTGTTTGGCGAGCAGGCGCCCCATCTCGTAGCGCGCATCGGCATCGTAGAATAACCCTTTGAGCAGGGCGCTGACCGACAGGGTCAAGGGGCCGGGGAGACTGTCGGCAGAGCGGATTTCAATCTGCGGTCGCAGGCGCACCTCGGTAAACAGGGTCGACTGATGCAGGCTCCAGTCGCCGGGCAGGGCACGGTGACCGGCATAGCCCTCGGCCAGAAACTGTCCAAAGGTGAAGCGTTGGCCGGTGAGATCGATGTAGCGGCCACTGCGGATGATGAAATACATCGGCACCTGCAGCGCGTAGTCGACATAGGTGGCAAAACTGGCATTGTCAGCAAGCAGGGTCGGGATCAGGCCGCAGCGGGTCGGATCGGTATCGCCCCAGATCAGGCCGCGGGTCGATAGATAACCGGTCGGTTGGCCATCAAGCAGAGGCGAGTTGGCGAACAGGGCGTAAAGCAGCGGGGCGAGTTGCTGGGCGAGACGCAACTTGGCCATGCAGTCGGCTTCGTCAGTGAAATCGAGGTTGACCTGCAGGCCAGCGCTGCGCTTCATCATATCCTGACCGTAACGCCCGGTTTTCTCCATGATGTGCGCCATGATGGCGTAGCGGTCCTTCGGCAACCAGCTGATCTCGTTGCGTTGCGAGAAGGGTTGGGTGCCGAGGCCGAGGAACGTCAGACCCAGTTCACGGCCGCGGTGGGCAATCTGGGCCAGATAGCTGAGGTAGTCGCGGTGGCTGCAGTGGACGTCACGGCAGAGGGCGCCGGAGAGTTCAATCTGGCCACCGGGCTCCAGGGTGATGGACGAGCGTTCGCCCATCAAGCCGACCAGGTGGCCGTTTTCATACTGGCCGCGCCAGGGGCCGATGTTTTCGAGTTGCAGCAACAGGGCTTCGATGCGCGCAAAATCGGCGGCGGCACCGGTCGCGGTGTCGACAATCAGGGCCTCCATCTCGGCACCGATGAAGAGTTGATCCGCTGCATGTGCGCCGGCAGCAAGCCAGCTGATCAATTCCGATCGGTCGGTGATGGGTCGGTCGGTTTCGACGGGGGTCAGGGTCGACATAGAGGCCTGAGCGGCGGCCGGCATCCCCTCAGGGTGCCGGCCGCCATTATTCTAGGAGGCGAGATAGGCCTCGATATTGGCGGCAATATTTTTGAAGATGCGGGTGAAGGTTGCTTCGTCGCGTTCAAGCAGGGTAATGCGGAACCCCTGCTCGGTGGTGAAGAAGGAGGAGAGCGGCACCACGCAGATGCCGGTCGAAGCCAGCAGGTAATAGACAAAGCGTTTGTCGACCGAGACGCCGGGTTGATTGACCAGGCCTTCGACCAGGGCGCGCACTTCCGGATTTTCAATCGGCAGGGTCTGGGTGCTATTCAACAGACCCTCCTTGAAGGCGACGCTCATGTAGAAGGCGCCGTTGGTCCGATTGACTTTGAGCGCCGGCACCTGCTTGAGGATGTCGAAGGCGATGTTGGAAAACTTTTCGTAACGGGCGACACGCTCAGCCAGCCAGGCCGGGTAGTCGGGGTGGCTGAGGATGGGCGGAATCGCTTTTTGCGGCAGCGTGGTTGAGCAAACTTCGACCATTTTTGAATCGACGATGCTCTGGATGTAACGCTTGAACATCGGGTCTTTGTCGGCGTTGTAGACTTCGATCCAGCCACAACGTGAGCCGGGCCAGGGGACTTCCTTGCTGATCCCCTTCATCGAGATCGCCGGAACATCGCCGATCAGGTCAGAGATCGGTTTGGTCGATTGGCCATTGTAGACCAGGTTGAGATAGATCTCGTCACAGATGATGAACAGGTCGAACTCTTTGGCGATGGCGACGATTTCTCGCAGAAAACGCTCCGGCCAGACGGCGCCGGTCGGGTTGTCCGGATTGATGATCAGAATGCCACAGATGGCCGGATTGTACTTGATCGACAGCCGCAAATCGTCGAGATCGGGGTACCAGTTGTTGGCCGGATCGAGGCGGTAGCAGACCGGACGCTGGCCGGCATGCGACGCTTCGCCCGAAGAGTGGGTCGAGTAGGTTGGCGACGGGCCGATGACGCGGGCTTCACGACGCAGCAGGCCGTAAACCTTCTGGATCGCGTCGCCAAGGCCATTGAAGAAGATGATGTCGTCCGGGGTGATCTGTGCCTTGCCGCGATTATTGACCCGTTCGGCGAGAAACTCCCGGGTCTCCAGCACCCCCCTGGTGGCGCAGTAGCCGTAGCTGCAATCTTTCATTGCCAGATCGGCGACGATCTTTTTCATCCATTGGGGAATCTTCTCCCCTTTGGCGATGGGGTCGCCTATATTCTCCATGTTGGTCTTGATGCCAAGGGTTTTCAGCTTGTCGGCGATCTCGACAATGGCCCGGATTTCGTAAGTCAGTTCTCCCGCCCCGATATGGACGATGTTGTTACGCATGAGACTCTCCTGTTGACAAAGCGGCCGCGGCGGTTCCGCGGGAGTGCATAAAAAAAAGCCATGGTTCGCGCTGCCATGGCCTTTCGATCATGATGTCCGGTACCGTCGGGATCAAGCGACCGGTCGGACTGCAGCACACCACTGGGCGGCCTTGCTTGCGGCCGCTGCAATGCTGGCTCGTGCTGCTGTCCCTGCCGGGGTGTTATTCATGGCGCGTCTCCTTCGATAACTGCAGGAACGTCAGTTAGCACAACCGGAGGGGAAAAGTCAATCCAATTCCCTTTGTATCGGGCGCCGTGCGGTAATCTATCCCTCACAGCAGAGGCAATTTCGTCCCTGACTCTTGGCTGTATACAGTCGTCGGTCTGCTGTCTCCATCAGGGTCGAACCATCCATGCCGTCGTCGCGGTAGGTGGCGACACCGAGACTGATGGTCAGTTTGCCAAAGGGCTGCGACGCTTCTCCGGGAAACGGCAGGTCTTCGATCAACTGGCGGATTCGTTCGCCGAGGCCACAGGCGACTTCACGTGTGCTTTCAGGGAGAATGGCGACAAACTCTTCGCCGCCGTAGCGGGCCAGAATATCGGAGGCGCGCAGGGCGTTGCCGATGACTTCGCCAATAATGCGCAAAGCCCGGTCTCCTTCGGGATGACCGTTGTTATCGTTGTACGTCTTGAAGCGGTCGACGTCGAAAAACAGGATGGAAAAGCCGCGGCTGTGTCGCCGGCAGCGCAACACTTCGACGGTCAGGGCTTCCTGAAAATAGCGGTGGTTGTAGAGCCCGGTCAATCCGTCGCGCACCGCCAGTTCTTTCAAGGCCATATTGGCCGCGAGAAGCTGGTCGTTCTTCTCTTTGAGTGCCGCGAGCAAACGGGAGTTTTCGTCGGCCAGTCGCAGGTGGTCGATGGCGCGAAAGGCAACGTTGGAAATCATCTCCAGCTCTGCAAAAGGCTTCACCAGATAATCGTAAGCGCCACTGCGCAAAGCGCTGATGGCTGTATCGAGTGAGGCGTGGCTGGTGATGATAATGACCTGGGTGTTCGGGGCCATCTCCTTGATCTGTGAGAGCAGGTCGAGGCCGTTCATCTTGCCCATAACAATATCGGTGAAAACCAGAGGGAATGGCTCTTCGCGGAACAGCTTCAGGGCCTCTTCACCGTTGCTGGCCACCGTCACCTTATGCCCGTCGTCGGCCAGAACCTGTGACAGGACGATGCGCAGGCTCGACTCGTCATCGACGACAAGGATGCGGCTGGTCAGGTCATGTGTCTGCATGCTTCCTCCGGTATCATAAGCCAATGCGGTCTTTTCAGTGGACGCTGGACGACCCGATATCGGTCGTTGTGCGGGTGGCCCGGTCGATGAGTTCGTTCTGATCAAGACCATCATCCGGGAAGCAGGCGACCCCAACCTGGAGCAATCCATGGCCGACGGTGAACTGCTCGCCGAGCAGAGCGGCGGCGATGTCAGAGCACAAAGCAACAATGCTTTGTGCAACCAGCAGGGCACCCTCGCGGCCGGTCTCTGGCAGAATCAGACTCAGGGTGTTCTCGTCGTAGCGGGCCAGAACGTCCGAGTGTCGTAAACGGTCGCGGACCTTTTGCACCAAAAGGGGTAGATTCCCGTCGAGGGCGCGAACCTTGTACTGGGTCGTTCCTATTTCTGTTTCCGCATTGAAACGCAGGATTACCACGGAAAAATGGCGTTGATGCCGGTAGCTGCGATCGATCTCGGCCTGGACCCGATTCATGAACTGGCCCGTCTCTTCCAGTCCGGTCGTCGGATCGCGGTGATCGACGATCAACCGCCTGTTCTCCTCTTGCAGGCTGGAGATCCGCTGCTGCAGGGAGTCGGTCAGTTCATTCCGTTGCTGTTGTTGGCCAATAAGTGCGGTGGCGCGCAGCAGGGTTCCTTGCAATTGGGCGAATTCATCGCCGGTTTTGATCAGGTAGTCAAAGGCCTCAAGGCGTAATGCGCGTACGGCGGCGGCCAGGGCGGGAAAGCTGGTGATGACGATCACCACGGCTTCCCGACATTCGGCTTTGATCCGCGCCAGCAGGTCGAGCCCGTTCATACCAACCAGAACCTGATCGAGGATCACCAGCGGAAATGGCTGCTGACGAAAACGCGTCAGGGCAGCACTGCCGCTGGATTCGGTGGTCGGCTCGTACCCTTCGTCGGTGAGAAAATCACTCAACGCCGTTCGGGTATGAGTATCGTTGTCGACAATCAGGATACGCATTTAAAGAGCTCCGCTGATGTGCGAAGTATGGTGGAGCCTCAAGGCCTTGTCAACTCCCTGTGGTCATTGCCGGCAGAACGATGGTAAAGACCGAGCCGAGACCGGGATTGCTGTCGACGGAGATTTCACCGTGATGCTCGCGGATGATGCCGTAGCTGACCGATAGACCCAGACCGGTCCCTTCGCCGGATGGTTTGGTCGAGAAAAAGGGCTCAAACACTTTATCCCGGGTCGACTCCGGCATTCCTGGACCGTCGTCTATGACCCGGATGCGCAACCGGCCTTTTGTGTCGAGATCGGTGCGAATCGTGACCGTTCCCGGGACGCCTTTCATCGCCTGTTGCGCGTTGATCGCCAGATTAATCAACACCTGCTGCAACTGGTTGGCGTTCCCTTCAACCGTCGGCAGGTTGTCGGCAAGCTCGAGTTTGAGGTTGACCTGATTGATTCCGAGTTGGTGTTCAACGATTGCAGCGGTGTCGGAAATAACGCTCGCAACATCGACGGCATCAAAGGCGACTTCTTCCTTGCGGGCGAAACGGAGCAGGTTCTCCATAATCATCTGGCAGCGTTTGGTCTCTTTTTCGACCAGTTCGAGGTTGTGATGGGCCGGTGAATCATGATCGAGACGGCGCAAGGCCAACTGGGTCAGTCCGAGAATGCCGGCCAGCGGGTTTTTCACTTCATGGGCGATACCCGCACCGAGCTGTCCGAACGCCGACATCTTTTCCGCCTGGATCAGGGCGGCCTGGGTCATTTGTAACGATTTTTCGCGCCCGTCCAGTTCGGTCGCCATGGCGTTGAACGAATCGGCCAGTTCACGGATTTCGTCGCGCGTGTGGACCTGGACACTGACGTCAAAATGGCCCTGACCCAGTTCACGGGTGGCGAGAGTTAGCTGTTCCAGAGGCCGGGTGATGACGCGTGACCAGGCGATGCTGAGCAAGGCAGAAAAAACCAGCAGGCCCAAGGATAGATAGAACAGGTTGGTCAAAAGGGCACGGGTGGTCAGGTAGGCGGCCCGTTTCGGTACCTGAGCGATGGCCAGCAATCCGGCGACGCCAACCGGTGCAATCCCGGCGATGACCTCTCCCTGGGGAAGCCGGTACTCACGAACAATGCCGATACTGCCCAGTTGCTCGATTTGCGCGAACGGGACCGGAATCGTCTCTTCGATATGTTTGATGAGCGCACCTTGCTCAGGGTGGATCAGATAGCGGCCCCAGGCATCGGTGAGAAAGGTGACAAAGATCTCTGACTGGCTGCACAACGCCAGCAACCGTTCCATGCGAATCAGGGCCGTAACAACGGTGGTCCTGCCGTCGTCGTCGACATGGGCGACCGCCATGCGCAGGACCGGCAGCTGGGCATCCAGGGTGGCATTGATCAGCTCGGTTTTGCCGCTGCGGATCATTTCGATGGGCAGCGGGTGTTCCTCGACAAAGCGATCGAGGTCCCGCCGCTGCAGTCCGGCCTGCTCGAGCACGGCGGCATCAAAGACCGTGATCGACTCCCCTTCGGGCGGGTAGAGAGAGATGGCGACGAAGTCCCTGAAGGTTTCGAAGGTATCGCGCAGGATCTGCTTACGGCTGGCAGCCGGGATCGAACGGTCGAGCATCAGACGGGTAAAGACATGCAGGCTTTCGCCGTAGCTGTCAAACAGGGCCCGGCTCTTTTCTGCCTGGCTGACGGCGGTCATTACGGAGAGGTCCTGGATATAGATCGTCTTGTCGTTGTGGAACATATTGGCCATGAAAAAGGTGATCAGGCTGACAGCGATGGTCACAACCCCCAGCAGCGTCAGCAGGATTTTGAACCGGATCGGAAAACGGAGTTGGCTCAGCACGGGAAAGTCCTTTGATCGATGTGATGGATCATCGCCTTGTCTCCAGCGGTGCCCGGAAAAAGAGTTCCATTTTGCCAGGGCGGTTAAATCGAAACGACAGTGTGTTGCGACGCGACATGACTGTGCAGATTTAAAGCTGTTCGCCTCATCAGTTTGCAGCCGGGTTGGTGTTCGTTCGACCCAACTCGGTTGCAGGGCTGCGGCGCTCAATCTGTCCGTTGGCTCTGGAGTCGGGGGACAGGGTTGTCAGTTGTGCGTACCCGTCGATCTGAATATGTGATTTTTCGGCTGGCTCGTGTTTGTGCTGCCGTAATCGGTCGACCGAATCATGCGGGACACGGCGCCCTCCCTCCTTCGGGTCGGCGCTCCGGTCGCGTAGTTCCCCGTCAATGACGACGTTGAAGTGCCGTTTTTCGAGAAAATTGAGATTCTGCTCGACACGACGGATAACGAGCAGGGAGTTGGGTCCGAGGGCGATTTCATTGCGCGGGTCAAATCGGATATGGGCGCTGGAATCATCGAGAGTTTGGATGGCGTCGAGGCTGTACAGGGGCATGCCGACTTCTGCCGGCTCCCAGGTGAGGTCGTCAGCATGTTTGCTTTTGACCAGATTGTGCAGCTCGATCAGGGTTGCTACCCTGTCATCGACTGTGAGGGGCGGGTCATTACCGTTCAGGGTGGATAACCCGGCGCCAGACGGGCGTAAGGAGGAGCCCTGGGTCCCGGCGGAGTTGGTGGCATAGGTTGAAAAGAGCTGCATCCCGCCGTAGGGAAACAGGACGTTTAAGACCAGCATGATAATGAAGAAAAAGAGCAGCACAATCGCGACGGCAATTGTGCCTTCGAGAGCCTGCTGCACCACGGTTCTTTTTTCGTTGTAGAGCATCACTGGGCAGTCTCGATCGTCGCGTCAACAATTGATTCAAGGTGGCATGGGTTGCTCTGGTCCTGCACGTCTTTAAGTGCGCACTATAGCAGTAAAAATATTACCTGTCCCTGCTGTTGTGCGGCTTGGTACTGCTGGCGTCCCTTGCCGCTAACTATAATCTGTGGCAGACTGGCGCCGATTGATACGCCGGAGACGGAGAGGCTTGATGAAGCAGAAGAGTTTTTACACCTGTCAGCACTGCGGTTACCAGAGCCCTAAGTGGCTCGGGAAATGCCCCGATTGCAATCAGTGGGACTCCCTGGTTGAGGAGCAGGCACCTTTGGTGCGCAAAGGGGGGAGGCCGTTGCCGGCCCCGGCTACGGTGCAGCCGTTGCAGGCCGTGGCCTTAACCGCTGACCATCGTCTCGGTTGCGGGATTGCTGAACTCGATCGGGTCCTTGGCGGTGGCGTCGTCCCCGGCTCGTTGAGCCTGATCGGCGGCGATCCCGGCATCGGCAAGAGTACGCTGCTTTTGCAGGCGGCCGATCGTCTTGCCGTCCACGGCCCGGTTCTTTATGTCACCGCTGAAGAATCGCCCCGGCAGGTCCGTCTGCGGGGTGACCGGCTCGGTGTCAAGGCCGGATCGCTGCTCCTGCTGGCCGAGACCGCTCTGGAAGCTATTTTCGATCGGGTCCGTGAAGTTAATCCGGCTTTTCTGGTGATCGACTCGATCCAGACCATCTTCACCGCCAGCCTCGAATCGGCACCGGGCAGCGTCAGTCAGGTGCGCGAATGTGCCGGTCGCCTGATGCACCTGGCCAAAAAAGAGGGGGTTTCGACTTTTCTCGTTGGTCACGTGACGAAGGACGGCGCCATCGCCGGGCCGCGCGTGCTGGAGCATATGGTCGACACCGTGCTGTACTTTGAAGGGGACGCGGGCCACCCCTACCGGATCCTGCGGGCGGTGAAAAACCGCTTCGGCTCGACCAATGAGATCGGTGTCTTTGCCATGGGCGAGACCGGCTTGACCGAAGTGCCCAATCCGTCGGAACTGTTCCTTGCCGAGCGGCCGCTCGATGCCGCCGGCAGTGTTGTTGTTCCGTCTCTGGAGGGGAGTCGACCGATCCTGGTCGAATTGCAGGCGCTGGTCTCCGGCGCTTCGTTCGGCACCCCGCGCCGGACGGCGATGGGGGTCGATCACAATCGGGTCGCCCTGTTGGTGGCGGTGCTGGAAAAGAAGGTCGGGCTCTCCCTGTTGGCACAGGATATCTTTCTCAATGTCGCCGGCGGCGTGCGTCTGGACGAGCCGGCCATCGATCTCGGTATCGTCGCCGCCCTGGCGTCCAGTCACCTCAATCGTCCGGTTCCGGCGCGGACTCTGCTGTTTGGCGAGGTCGGGCTGACCGGTGAGGTGCGGGCCGTGGCCCAGCCCGATTTGCGGATTAATGAGGCAGCGCGACTCGGTTTCGACCGCTGTTTTTTGCCACAGGGGAACCTTAAGGGGTTGAAACACCCCCCCGGTATAGACCTGTGTGGGGTGCGTAATGTGGGCGAGATGCTGGCGGCGGTTTTTGCCGATGACGGCGTTATTTAAAAGGAGTGTATCCGGACATGGACGATAAGTTGACCCATTTTGACAACGAAGGCCGGGCGATCATGGTCAATGTCGGTGGTAAACCGGCGACGCAGCGGGTAGCGGTTGCCGCCGGCAGTGTGCGCATGGCGCCGGAGACTTTGCGCCGCATTCTCGATCGCGACATCGAAAAGGGGGATGTGCTGTCTGTCGCCCGCCTGGCCGGGATCATGGCGGCGAAGCAGACGCCGCATCTGATCCCCCTGTGTCACCCTCTGGCCATCGACGCGGTGAGCCTCGAATTTAGCAGCGACGCGGCGGTAGGTCGTCTCGACCTGCAGGCGACGGTGCGGGTAACCGGGGCCACCGGCGTCGAGATGGAGGCCTTGACCGCGGTCTCCGTTGCCGCCCTGACCGTCTATGATATGTGCAAGGCGATCGATCGTTCCATGGTCCTCGGCGATATCCGCCTGCTGGAAAAGCGTGGTGGCAAGAGCGGGATCTGGCTTCGCGCCGACTGATCTCAAACGGAAAGGTTCACTTTTATGCAGAATTTCCTGATCCGGCGCAGCTTTTTACTCCCCTTGGGGTTGCTGCTGATCCTCTCCCTGTCGCTGTTTGTCGTTGTCCTTGCTCAGGGTCAGCCCAAGGCCAAGGCGATTATCCTCGGGGTCTTGATCTTGCCGGTGGCCACCCTGTTCGCCGAAAGCCTGTTTCGCCGCGTGGTCCTCAATGATGTTTCAATCACCGTCCACAAGCCGTTGCGTGAAAAAAGCCTGCTGTTCGCTGACCTGACCGCCATCGACACGGTGCAGGTACGCAAGCGGGTTTTCCTCACCTTAAGTACCGAGGAGGACTTCATCATCCTGTCCAACGCCTACGCCAACTTCCCGCAACTGGTGGCGGAACTGCTCACCCGGGTGGCTCCGGCAGTGGTCAGCGAGGAGACCAGAGTGCTGGCGGCCGATGTCCCGGTCAAGAGCGCCGATATCGTCTCCTGTTGGGTTGCGACGTTGCTGATGGCCCTGATTCTGTGTCTGCAGTTTGCCTGAGTAAAGGGTCATTTCTGTTGACAAGATCGGGTGTTTCGAGTACTTTTGTTGAATTCTAAAACGGGGGTTGATGATGGACAAGGCGACCGTAGAACAGTTTCGCGAACTTCTGCAGCAGCAGCTGGATGAGTTGTTGCGCGAAGCGGGTAAAACTGCGACCGAAATGGCGGACGAGAAGACCAACTTCCCTGACCCGACCGATCGCGCTTCGCTGGAGTCGGACCGCAACTTCGAACTGCGGATTCGCGATCGTGAGCGCAAGCTGATCTCCAAAATTCGCGAGGCGATCGAGCGGATTGAGGAAGGGAACTTTGGTGTTTGTGAGTCGTGCGAGGAAGAGATCGGCGAGGCCCGTCTGCGTGCCCGGCCGGTGACCACCATGTGCATCGACTGCAAGACCGAGCAGGAGCGCCAGGAGAAGATCGGCTAAAGACTGAGTTCTTTTGAAAAAACTTGTTTGAGCCGCCGGTGTCACCGGCGGCTTTTTTCATGTCTGGTTAAGGGCCAGGCCTGGGATAAGACATTGACAAAGCCGGTTGCTTTTTGTAACGTTGCCCAGCTTTACGATGGGGCTGTAGCTCAGTTGGGAGAGCGATACGTTCGCAACGTATAGGTCGTCGGTTCGATCCCGATCAGCTCCACCAAAACATTCATAAAAGGTCCGCGGCTGATTTTGCCGCGGACCTTTTTATTGCAGCTCTCCGCCTTTTTTTTCATCGCCTCTACAAAAAAACGGATTAATTATTTTTAGGCAATTGTAAGTACATGAATTATAAGCGCAATTTTGCATGAAAAAATACTGTTGACGGCATATCCGAACAGGAGTATAGCGTAACCATCGGTATGAGACCGGGCTGGGAAAAGCGCAAGAACGACGCATAAAAAGAGACCCCTTTTTACTGCCGCCCGCCTCCCAGGCTTCCCAGTCCCCATGGCTCTTCCGAGGCACCCTTTATGACAAGGGTGCAACGCTTCGTCTGTAAGCCAGGCTACGAAAAGGGGTATCGCTATGCACGTCGCACTCGCATTCAATCTGCGGGAAGAGTCGTCCACTTCTGACGACCAACCTCCCTCCGCCGAACCATCTTTAGACCCTCCGCAACCCGGCAATGATCTCTACGCCGAATGGGATGATATTCACACCATTCGTGCCGTTGAGGCCGCCCTGTCCAAGCGTCATCGCGTCAGTCTGGTCAACGCTGACCTCGATGCCTTCGCCGCTTTTCGCGAGCTGCGCCCTGATCTGGTGTTCAACATCGCCGAAGGCCTGCACGGCGCCAGCCGTGAGGCGCAGGTGCCGGCAATGCTTGATATGCTCGGCCTCCCCTATACCGGCAGCGACCCGGTCACCCTGGGCCTGTGTCTCGACAAACGGCGCACCAAGGAGATCCTCTCCTGGCACCGGGTGCCGACGCCGCGTTTTGAGCTGGTTGAGTCGCTGACCCAGCTGCCGAAACGGCTGCGCTACCCGCTGATGGTCAAGCCGATTCTTGAAGGCTCGAGCAAGGGGGTGACCGACAAGGCGTTGGTGACCAATCGGGCCGAACTGCGTCGCCAGGTCGAATGGGTGCTTGATACCTACCGACAGCCGGCCCTGATCGAGGAGTTTCTCCCCGGTCGCGAGTTCACCGTTGCCCTGCTCGGCAATGGCGCTGATCTGCGCGTCCTGCCGATCGTCGAGATCAACTTCGATACCCTGCCCGACGGGGTCAATCCGATCTACTCCTACGAGGCGAAATGGCTCTGGGACCGGGAAGAGGACCCGCTGCAGATCTTCTCCTGCCCGGCGCCTCTCGAGCCGCTGCTGCAGCGCCAGATAGAAGAGCTCTGCCGGCGCGCCTACACCGTACTCAACTGCCGCGACTGGTGCCGGATAGATGTCCGCCTTGACGCGGCCGGGTATCCGAATATTATCGAACTCAATCCGCTGCCCGGCATCCTGCCGCGGCCGGAACAGAACAGCTGCTTCCCCAAGGCTGCCCGGGCCGCCGGTTTGGCCTATGATGACCTGATTCTGGCCGTGGCCGATGCTGCCGCGGTCCGCCACAACCTGGTTGCGGAGCAGGATCATGCGCGTCGCGGTCTGCTTTAACACCGTTCCGGCGGTTGCCGGCAAGGGCGAAGCCGTTGATCGCATCTCGGAAGAAGGGGCAGAGGCTGAAGCGCTTTCTGTTGCCGCCGCTTTGCGTCAGCGCGGCCATGTCGCCGAGCTGATCCCCCTTGGTGAGCAGATCGATAGCTTCATCGTTGGACTGCGTACTTTTGCGCCCGACGTCGCTTTCAACCTCTGTGAGGGGTTCTGGGGCGAGAGCCGGCGCGAGATGCATGTCGCCGCCCTGTTCGACCTTCTCGGTGTCTACCGTACCGGTTCGCCGCCACTTTGTCTCGGGCTGACCCAGGACAAGGCGCGGACCAAAGACATTCTTCTCCAGCACGGCCTGCCGACGCCGAAATCGGCTCTGGTGCGTCCTGGCGAAAAGTTCCCCCGCGTCCGCGGCCTCGACTATCCCCTGTTCGTCAAGCCCCGGTTTGAGGATGCCTCTTTAGGTATCACCAGCGACAGTATCGTTCATAACGAGAAGGAGCTGTTGCGCCGGATCGCCTACATCCATGCCACCTATCGCCAGGGGGCGCTGGTCGAGGAGTATATCGACGGCCGCGAGTTTAATGTCGCCATCTTCGGCAACAACCCGGCCGAGGTGCTGCCGATCTCCGAGATCCGTTTCGCCAAAGGGCTCGATCGCCCCATCGTCAGCTATGCCGGCAAGTGGCTGGAAGGCTCGCCGGAATACACTGCCACCGAGCCGATCTGCCCGGCCCGATTGAGCAAGAAGGATGAACTGCTCATCGGCCATCTTGCCCTGCGCGCCTACCGTCTGCTCGAATGCCGCGATTATGCGCGGGTCGACATCCGCATGCGCGACCACATCCCCTATATCCTCGAAATCAACGCCAACCCCGATATCTCGCCCGATGCTGGTCTGGCGCGCAGTGCCCGCGTCGGTGGGCACTCCTACCCTGACCTGGTGGAGAAGATTGTCGGGATGGCCCAAAAACGTAAAGAGGCTGGCCATGCGTGAGCTGATACGAAGCGATCTGCCGCAGCTGGAGCAGATCCTGATTGCTACCGGTGCCTTTAATGGTCCCGAGGTCGCCTGCGCCATGGAACTGCTGGAGATCGTTCTCAACGATCCAACGCAATCCGATTACCTGGTGACGGTGGCCGAGCATGCAGGCAAGGTCTGCGGCTATATCCTCTACGGGCCGGTTCCGGTGACCGAGGGGAACTTCGACATCTATTGGATCGCCACCGACCCGGCGGTGCAGGGTCAGGGGATGGGCCGCAAGCTGATGGAGCATGCCGAGGCCGATGCCCGCAAGCGGGGTGCGCGCATGGTCTGTCTGGAGACCTCCTCGCAGGGGGGGTACGAGCGGACCCGCACTTTTTACGAGCGCGCCGGCTACGTCATGGAGTCGTGTATCCGCGATTTCTACAAGCCCGGCGATGACCGTCTTACCTACGTCAAACGCGTCTTCCTCTAAGGAGGCATCATCGTGGAAACCTGGCAAAAACATCTACAGGCCAGCATCACCCGGCCGCGCGACCTGACGCGACGCTTCGGCGTCGACCCAACCCCGTTGGAAGCGGTCGCCGATCGTTACCCGATGCGCGTTACCCCGCACTACCTGTCGCTGATCCGCTCTGTCGGTGACCCGATCTGGCGCCAGGCGGTGCCGGACGCCGATGAACTGCGCGATACTCTTTGTGTCGCCGACCCCCTTGACGAAGAGAACCAGAGCCCGGTGCCGAACCTGGTGCATCGTTATCCTGACCGCGTGCTGTTTCTGGTCAGTTCCGAATGCGCCATGTACTGCCGTTTCTGTACCCGCAAGCGCAAGGTCGGCGGCGAGGAGATGCGCATCACCGGCGAGACCATCGCTAACGGTATCGCTTACATCGCCGCTCACCCGGAGATTCGCGACGTCATCCTCTCTGGTGGCGACCCACTACTGCTCGGCGATGAGCGTCTCGATCAGATCCTGTCCGGCCTGCGTGCCATCCCGCATGTGGAGATTATCCGCATCGGCACCCGGGTGCCGGTGGTGCTGCCGCAGCGCATCACGCCGTCGCTGATCCGCGTTCTGCGCCGGCATCACCCGTTGTACATCAACACTCACTTCAACCATCCGGACGAGATTAATGAGGCGTCGTCGCGGGCCTGCACCCGACTGGCCGACTCCGGTATCCCGATGGGGAACCAGACCGTGCTGCTGCGCGGTGTCAACGACGATCCGGAGACCATGAAGCAGCTGATGCGCAAGCTGCTGACCATCCGCGTCAAGCCCTATTATCTCTACCAGGCCGACCTGGTGCAAGGGACCGAGCATTTTCGCACCACGGTCGAGGAGGGGCTGAAGGTCATGGAAGGCTTACGCGGTCACACCAGTGGCATGGCGGTGCCGGCCTATGTCATTGATGCCCCCGGCGGAGGCGGCAAGATTCCGCTGCTCCCCGATTACCTGCAGAGCATGGGCGATGAAGTGGTCCTGCGCAACTACCGCAACGAAGAGTACCGTTACCGCAATGCCGCCGAAGCCGAAGTGGTCGAGGCGGATCGTAATGTGGTGAATGCCCGCGAGTAGTGGAGAAAGAATAGAATTGTCATGTAGCAATTCAAAAGGGCGGCCACCAGGTCGCCCTTTTGCTGTTACGGGTACAGCTTGGACTAGCCGATCAGCAATTTTAGCGCAAAGACCAGCACGGTAATACTGACCACACGCTGCAACCAGACGTGCCCCTTTTTCACCGCCAGGTGACTGCCGATCACGCCGCCGATGGAGTTGCCAACCGCCAGCGCCAGACCGAGACCGTAATCAACCTGGCCGTGGCTGATAAAGACCGCAAGGGCGACGATGGTGAAGGCGAAAATGACGATAACCTTGACCGCGTTGATCCGGACCAGATCGAGACCGTGCGGTAGCAGGCCGGCGATGATGATAAAACCGACGCCGGCCTGAACGAAGCCGCCATAGACGCCGACAACAAAAAAAGTCAGTAACAACACGCCGAGGCGCAGCCGGGTCATCGGTAGTTCGTTGCGCCGCCAGCGCTTGGCCGGATCGAGGGCGGTGAGGAGCAGGACGCCGATCATGACGCCGGCGAGCAGTTGCCGGAACAGGGTGTCATTGATGTTGACCGCCAGGGAGGCGCCGAGATAGCTGCCGAACAGTGCCGGCAGGGTGCAGAGCAGGGCGAGGCGCAGCGGAAAGACCCCCTGCTGGCGAAAACTGCGCATGGCGAAGATGTTCTGGCAGAAGATGGCGATGCGGTTGGTGCCGTTGGCGACCGGCGCCGGCAGGCCAAGAAACAGCAGCAGCGGCAGGGTGAGCAGCGAGCCGCCACCAGCGACGACGTTGAGGATACCGGCGACGACGCCGATGACCGCGAGCAGGGGGATTTGCCAGTACAGGGTTTCCATCAGGCAGGGATCTCCGTAATCAGACGGCGCAGAACCTCTCCGGCCATGGTTAATCCGAACAGTGGCGGGATCACTGACGAACTGCCGAGTGGGGCGCGGCGCTGCTGGTAATGATCGACTTCGGTCTCAGCGCTCCGGCCATCGATTAAGGGGCGGAACTCTTCCGTCGAATAAACCACCGGGATTCCAGCGTCGATACCGCGCCGACGCAGCTCCTTGCGCATGATCCGCGCCAGACGGCACTTGGTGGTGTCGGCGATATCGGCGACCAGAATCCGGGTTGGGTCGATCTTGTTGGCCGCCCCCATGGAGGCGATAACCGGCAGGCCGCGCTTCCGGCATTCTTCCAGCAGCAGTAGTTTGGCGGTGACCTGGTCTATACAGTCAAGGACGAAATCGTAACCGCGTCCGAGCAGTTCCTCGGCGCTGTCGGCGCCGAAGAAATCCTGTACCGGCTCGACCTGCACCTGCGGGTGGATGGTGCGACAGCGTTCAGCCATGACCAGTGCTTTCGGTCGACCAATGGTGGCTTCGACCGCATGGACCTGACGGTTGAGATTGGTGATGTCAATCGTGTCGAAATCGATCAGGGTCAACCGGCCGACGCCGCCACGAACCAGGGCTTCGGCCGCGTAGCTGCCGACGCCGCCGAGGCCGAACACCGCGACCGAGGCGGCGGCGAGGCGCGCCCGGCCGGCGCTGCCGACCAGCAGTTCAAGGCGATGAAAACGATCTGTACTCATGGTGCAGAATCCTCCCCGAGGCGCAGGACGCGTCGGGCGTTGGCGGTGGTTATCGCAGCGGTCTCGGCCAGACTCCAACCGCGTAATTCTGCCAGCTGCGTGGCAATCAGTCCCAGCCACTGCGGCCGGTTGGTCTCCGACCGGTGCGGATGGGGAGCGCGCCATGGGGCGTCGGTTTCGAGCACGATCCATTCTGCCGGCAGGGCGCGGGCCACCTGTGCGGCGCGCTGGCTGTCGGGCCAGGTCAGCGGGCCGCCAAGGGCCAGTGCCAGATTGAGACGGATGGCGCTTTGTGCCGTCTCCAGGCTGCCGGAGAACGCATGCCAGATGCCACCGACGCGCTCGATTCGCTCTTCACGCAGAATCTCCAGCAGGCGACCGGTGCTGCGTCGACCGTGCAGCAGCACTGGTTTGCCACAGTCAACGGCCAGGCGCAACTGGTCGCGTAAGACCGTCTCCTGCAGGGCCGATGGCACCTCGACCACGGCGTCGAGCCCGATTTCGCCAAGGGCCACGCACTTTGGTTGCGTCAGATAACCGGCCAGATCCCGGCGGCAATCCGCATTCCAATCGTGTGCCGATTGCGGATGCAGCCCCGGTGCCGCCAGTGCTGATGGTGTTCGGGCCACGGTTGTCAGCAAATGATCCCAGCCGGCGCGGTTTATCCCCGGCACCAGAAAGCCTCCGACGCCGGCAGATTGTGCCGCAGCGACTTCGTCCGCCAGGCAAACTTCAGGCAGACAATCGAGATGGACGTGACTGTCGAATAACATGCGCCGAGTCTAGCACAGGCGTATAGCCCTGCAAACAACGAGGTTTTACTTGTGATAACAGACTTTTTATAGTATCTGTTAATTCGTTTAACAGGATTGATTGCGGTTCGCGTTTGACGATCCAGGGGGCAGGATGGCTTTACCGGGCATTAGCAATATCCCTTATCTGCGCAAGGTCTTTTTCTTTACCCACGGCATCGGCCTGCTGGCCGGCGTCGTTTTCCCTGTATTTACCCTCCCTTTTTTCGGCGCCAATGTGCCGATTGTCCCGTTTTTTATCGCCTGTCTCGCCATGGGGTACGCCACCGGCGCCTGCATGTACTTTTTCGTCCGTATCACCTTGAAAAAACAACTCGGGGTACAACTGCAGCTGCTGCGACCGTTAACCGGTCGACTGACGATTGATGACCAGACGGTTGAGGGGATGAGCGAGGCGGTGCGCGGCGCGGTGCAGCAGGTTGAGCTTCTGGTGCAGACCATCATCGATACGATTGAGGATTTGTCGCCGCATCACATGGCCATGTCCGAGCGCAGCAGCTATCTGTCCGAGCGGGCGGCCGAAGGGTTGCGGGCAGCGTCCAACAATCACCAGATTGTCAAGGGGATGGAGTTGCAGTACGGCGAGGTCGCCGAACAGATGAACGCCTTGTCGGCGCGCACCCAGGATGAGGCGGCGTTGTCGCGTGAGCTTTTTTCGTCGCTGCGCGAGATGGCCGATGCGATGGAGCATACCAACAGCAAATTTCTGGAGACCTCGGCCTGCGTCGATGAGATGGCTTCCAGTGCCCGTGAAGTGACGGAACAGACCGGCGATTTCTCCAAGCGCACCGCCAGCGCCCTGACCGATCTGCGCACCATCGAGCAGGCTCTGGCTACGATCCGGACCGGCGCCACGGAGAGTGTCGGCGCCGCCGAAGCGGTCCGCACCGATGCGGAAGGCAGTCTTGAGGTCATGAATGAATCGATCGAGGAGATGGACCGCATTGATGCCGAGAGTCGCAAGGCGACAGCGGCCATGCATCGACTCGGTGAGCAGACTGAAGAGGTGACCAAGATTATCGAAGTGATCAAGGATCTGGTCTCCGATACCGAACTGCTCGCTTTTAACGCGGCGATCATCGCCGCCAAAGCCGGCGACGAGGGGAAAGGCTTTGCCGTGGTGGCCGACGAAATCAAAGACCTGGCCGATCGGACCACCGACAGTGCTCAGGATATTCAGCGGATCATTCAGGCGATCAGCAAAGACACCGAAGAAGCACTGCAGGCGGTTGAAGCGACCGCCAAGCGGATCACCCAGGGGAAGGAAAACTCACTGCTGACCGGCGAGGCCCTCAATCAGATTGTCAGTTCCGTCGGCTTGGCCTCGGCCGCCAGTGACGAGATCAGCCAGTTGACCAGCAGTCAGGGGGAACGGGCCAAGGCGATGCTCAACGATGCCGGGCAGAGTCTGCGTTCGGTGCGGGCCGTCGCGCGGGCGATGAATGAGCAGCGCAGCGGCATCGTCAGAATTCAGGAAGGTACCGTTGAAATGAAATCAGCGGCCGACCAGGTGGCGCGTGGCATGGAAGAGCAATTGCGTGCCACCTACGAACTGGATCGCGGCCTGGCCGAACGGGAAGAGCAGATTCAAGCCGTCGCCGAAGCAAACCGGTGTCAGCAGGAGGCATCGGAAC
>DDWE01000001.1 GCA_002345625.1 Desulfuromonadaceae bacterium UBA2294
GCTGATGAAAATCACGAAACTGCTCGCCGATGAACAAAAAACTGTTCTCGGTCAGGGCCTGCAGTTCAAGCAGGTCACGACCCGGCTGGCTGAGTCGATCATGCCATTGGGCGTGATCCCACCGAAACAGGTCACCCGAAACTTTTCGGGAGGCGTTTATCACTCCATCATCTCCAACATAAAAACGACAATGCACATCACGCAAAAACTTGCTGGACCAGGCCAGCGAGATACGCCGGTTGAAACGGCTTACTCATAAACAGGGAGACGCCTGCCTGCCTCGCGGCAAGCTCCTTCTGGGCATCGGTCTCTGCCGTCAGCAGAATAATTGGCAGATCGGCCGTACGCACCGCGCCGCGAAGTTCCTGGATCAGACTCAGCCCGTCAAGCCGCGGCATATACAGATCGGTGATCAACAAATCGATATCCGTCGTCTGCAACAACGCCAGCGCTTCAGCACCATTCTCAACTTCGATCAGATCGTAGTCGAGCCCCTGCAGGGCAAAGAGAACCATCCGGCGGGCGATGATTGAATCGTCGGCAACGAGAATACGCGGCCGCCCGGGTGCCGAAATATTTCGCAGAAGTGACTTTACCATGAACGCTTTAAACATCAATAATCATGCCAAACGATTACTAATGAAAAGAAAGCAAACCCGGCACGAGGAGGGGCGCGGAGACGCGTCTAAAATCGAAGTAAAAAGCAGACACCTGAGCACCGAAATCAAGTGTGCCATCGAAGAACTTGCACACCCAAAAATGTGTCATGGCACAGATCAGCCGGCATCGAAAACGTCACGGGACAACCAGCCACCACCGCATCAGCCGTGACACAAATAGCAATCGGATCAGTCATCACCATTGCTGTCGAGCCCAAACTCTTCCATCTTGCGATAAATCGTCCGCCGACTGATCCCGAGACGCTTTGCGGCCTGACTCTTGTTGCCACCGACCGCCGCGAGGCTATCGATCAGTTCCTGGCGCCCGAAGTCGGCAGAGAGATTATCATCCGTAGCGGGCACGTCGCGCGAACCAAGTTCTTGCGGCAGATGCCGTTCGCCGATCAGGGGATCGCGACACAGGACAAAAGCATGCTCAATGACGTGTTCAAGTTCGCGGACGTTGCCCGGCCAGTCATGCTGGGTGAGGATATCCATAACCGCGGCGGTGACGCCGGTAATCTGGCGCTGAAAGCGTTTATTGTACATGTCGATGAAATGTTCTATCAACTGCGGGATATCCTCACGCCTGGAACGTAGCGGCGGCAACCGAATTTCGACCACTTTCAACCGGTAGTAAAGGTCCTCGCGAAACTCGCCGGCACGAACCTTCTCCAGTAGATTGCGGTGAGTCGCCGCGACAATCCGGATATCGACCGGAATCGGTCCGGAGCCACCAACTTTCTCGATCTCGCGCTGCTGCAGGACCCGTAACAGGCGCACCTGCAGGGCCGGGGAGATATCGGCAATTTCGTCCAGCAGGATCGTACCGCCGTCGGCGCGCTGAAAGCGGCCAATTTTATCCTGCGTCGCCCCGGTAAACGACCCCTTGACATGTCCGAACAGTTCGCTTTCGAGCAGGGTTTCCGGTAAAGCGGCACAATTGATCCGCACCAGTGAGGAGTTGCGACGCGGGCTGCGCAGGTGTAGCGATTCAGCCACCAGCTCCTTTCCGGTCCCGCTTTCGCCGGTGATCAGCACCGTCGTATCGACATCGGCCAGAACCTCGATCAACCGGTAGACCTCCTGCATCTTCGCGCTGTTGCCGATCAGCTTGTCAAAACGCTGCCGCTCGCTGCGATCGCGTTCAAGAAAATCGAGCCGGGTCTCGTCGCGCAGGGTCATGACAACCCCCAGAATCTGCTCCATCTCATCGAGCAACGGTGCGGTCGTCAGGCTCATGACATGCGGCACACCGCCCTGCAGACACATCTCGACCCGAAAAATATCGGTCGGCACCGTCGTGTGCAGGGTGTTGCGCACCAGGTCGACGCAGGCACTGCTATTCGGCAGCAATGTACTCAGTTCAAGTCCGACCACCTCATTACCGCAACCGAACATCACTTGCGCCGCTTCGTTGAGTTCGGTGATGACCAGCTCGCCATCGACGGTGACAAGCCCCTCCTTGACACTCTGAAAAATAGCCCGCAGTCGGGCTTCATAAGCCCGCTTCTGGTCCAGTAGCCGTTTGTGCTCCAGAGCCCGTTGGGTCAGACGCAGCAGAGCTTCGTGGCGGATCGGCTTGGGGATGTAATCAAACGCACCGAGGCGCAGGGCGTCGGTGGCGGTCTCCACCTCCGGAGAACCGGTAATCATGATCACCGGGCAGGACGGTTGCTCTTTGCGGCAGTGGCGCAGGACGTCGATCCCGCTATCGCCACCCAGCATGATATCGAGAAAGATCAGATCGAATTTGCTCTGATCCAGCAACAGGCAACACTCCTTGAGAGACGAGGCCACCGAAACCGTATGGCCTTCATCACCAAGGAAGGTCGCGAAGGTATAGCGAATATTCTCTTCGTCATCAACGACCAGGATGTGCTGCATCATACCAGCTCACCTTTCGCAGACGGCAGTTCAACAAACACTCGTGTCATCTCTCCCTCCAGACTTTCGATGCGGATATCCCCGCCATGCTGCTTGATGATTTCGTAACCGATGCTCAGTCCAAGGCCGGTGCCGACACCGGCCGGCTTGGTGGTGACAAACGGATTCATGATCCGCGGCAGCATTTTCTCGGGGATGCCGATTCCGTGATCTTCGACCACGAAGCCGACCAACGGCCCCTCTTTGGCCTGGATGACCTGGGCCGAAATAATGATCACCTTATCCGGGTCACTTTGCGGATACTTCTCTTTCAAAGCGTGCCTGGCGTTGCTGAGCAGGTTGAGAAACAGCTGCTGAATCTGTTGCGCCCGCGCCCGGATCGGCGGCAAATCCTCCGGAATATTCAACTGAAGAGCGATCCCTTCTTTGCGCAGCTGTGCGGCCGACAGCGAGATGGCGTCCTGCAGCAGATCGACGAGCCGGGAAAGGCGCATCTCCCCGCCTCCTTCACGGGCAAAGAAGAGCATATCTCGCACGATGGTTGCAATCCGCTCCCCTTCGTGAAGAATGCGCTCAACCAGATCGGTCTCCGCCCCCTGCTTCTTTGCCTGATTCAGCAGAATCTGAGCATAGTTGATCACCCCGCTGACCGGGTTATTGATTTCATGGGCAACACCGGCCGCCAGTTCGCCAAGGGATGCAAGCTGGGCGTTGCGAATAGTCTGTTGCTGCATCCGCTTGCGCTCGGTGATATCGTGAAACGTCACCACCACCCCCAAAAGCGCCCCCCCTTTTCGAATCGGATGCGCCCAGTACTCGACGTCGAAACTGCTTCCGTCTGCACGCCAGAACACCTCGGAGTCCCGATGCACCACTTCGTTAGTTAACCGAACCGCGCGCATGGGGCAGTCATCGACAGGATAGATGCTGCCATCGGCATGATGTGCATGCACCAGTGTATGCATATCCTGATCAAGCAGATCACGCTCTTTATCATAGCCGAACAGGCGCAAGGCCGCCGGGTTACAGAACGTAACACGCCCTTGCAAGTCGAGACCGTAAATCCCCTCCGCAGTCGAATTGAGCAACAGACGGACCTGCTCCTCACTGCGCTGCAGGGCTGCAATCGCCATCTTGCGTTCGGTCACATCCGAAAATGTGGTCACAACCCCCGCCACACCGGTCTCGCCGAAGTGGAATACCGGCTGGGTATTAATTTCAAACCAGCTCTGCGCCTTTCCGGCGGATAGTCGAGCCAGAACGGCTTGGCGTACCGGCTTACCAGTCTTTCTTGTCCGGGCCTCAGGCAGCTGATCTTGTGACAGGACCGGACCGGTTTCATCAGCAAACTGCGGCAGAACCTCCGAGATCAACCGCGATTGCATCTGGGCATGGGACTGACCAAAGATGCGTTCACTGGCCGGATTGGACGCCACGATGATGCCATTATTGTCCGTCAGCAAAACCCCCTCGGTCATTGCCGAAACGACCGAACGATAGCGCTCCTCGCTTTCGCGCAAAGCCAGAAAGGACCGTTTTCGATCAGTAATGTCGCGGGCCAGAGCCAACAGCATCGGCTGGTCCCGATACTGGAAAGCACCCAGTCGGACTTCGACCGGAAACAGGGACCCATCCTTGCGGCGATGCTCTGCCTCAAACGTGAGGGAGCCTCCGCGCTGGACTGAGTTCCAGAGTGAAGAGAATTGCAGAGGGTGCTGGATGAGTTCGACATCCTTGATATGCAGCGCCTGCAGTTCGTCCCGATGATAACCAAGGCTGCGGCAGGCCTGCTCATTGACATCAAGCAATTGGCCACGCAGATCGTGAATGAATATGGCGTCAGCAGCCTGTTCAACCAGACTGCGGAAACGCTGTTCGCTCTCCTGCAGGGAGAGCTCGGCTTCCTTGCTGGCTGTAATATCGATGGCGACACCCAGCAGACGGGCGGGACCCTCGACTTCTGTGACAACACTGGCCATCTCCCGCAGCCAGAGGGTCCGGCCATCTTTGTGCTGCAACCGGTATTCATACTGAAAGGGGTGACCAAGAAGGCTCTGCTGTGTCCGGTAATCTACGGCCCATTGCCGGTCCTCCGGATGTACTCTTTTTTGCCAGAATTCAGAATCGGCAAGCCAGCACTCTTGCGAAAAGCCGGTTAATACCTCTGCGTGCTCACTGACAAACGTCATCTGCATATCCGGAAGGGTCACTTCGAAAACGATCCCTTCAACGGAATTCACCAGAGAACGGAATCGCCGCTCTTCCGCTTTTAAGGACGCTTCTCTCTCCTGTACGGCCATCGCCATATTCTGGAAGCTAACGGAAAGCTCATCGATCTCATGATAGGACTGACGTGGCGGCAACATGGGGTGACAGCCCAACCCCAGAAGACGAACATCGTTCAGCAACTGGCGCAACGGCAACATCAGATTGCGCCCGGTGATAACAACAGCCAATAACACCATCAGGACTGCGGCAAAAAAAACCGTAAAAAAAAGATTGCGCACCTTGATCAGAGGGGACATGGCTGTCTCATAATCACGGGCCACCCAGACCACCCACCCGGTCTCCGGAACCAGAGCCGCCGTCTCCACCAGCTTATGATCAGCATGGCTCTCGATGATCGTATTATCGTCACCGGCGAGGGCGGCGACGACACCACGATGGAAGCGCAGACTTTCACGCCGCTGGGCGTGGTCGGGATTCGTATGCGCAATCACGACACCATCCTGGTCGGCCAGGGCAAAAACAACTTCGGCTTCGGACGACGGAAGAGTGAGACTGTCTGGAGCAGCCCCGAAATGACCGAGCAGCGCCGGGATCTGGTCAAGACCGATGGTCCCGATCAGTAAAAAATCACCGGCAACAGTGCCGAAGCTGATCGCTGGACCGCCCGAGGTCAGAGACGCATGGGCTCCCGACCAGTCAGGGCTTTCCTGCCGTATATAACGCTGATACAGTTCGTGTCCGGAGAAATCGACATTGCGCATGTCTTCGTACAGCGAGGGGGCCGTCTTCCGGCTGGCAAAATATTGAACACGTCCGCTGCGATTGACAACGACGATAATGTCAAAAAATATTGATTTCGCCAGCTCGCCGTGCATATAGCGATCAATGTCATCTTTGTCGACCAGGTGATCGATGAACAGATTGTCGCCGATATGTTCCAGCAACAACCGTCGCTGCAGCAGAAAGGATTGGGTCTCTTCACGCAGTTTATACGCAATTTCGGCATTATTTTTAAGGATATCGTGCGTCAGGTAATCGTTGGCGTAATAAAGGACCACAATAGCAAAGAGTGCCAGAGGAAGGGTCGCCGCCACCAGGGAATAGAGAGTCAGGGCATTTTTGAGGGTTTTGACAATCCGCATCGGCAACCTGTCGCGAAGAACTCTCGAATTTCACGATGATAGCACAGGCCTATCTGGTTTGAAACAGTCAGTATCAATGCAACGAAGTTCTGTGCTGTGGCTCACAACAGGTCTCACCGGTGGCCAGGATTTACGCGTAGGGTCAGAAATATCAACCTTACAGGCAAGGAGCATCGAGTGCGGAGCGGGGAGTGCGCTCAGTCGTTTCATGGGTTGGATTGAACGGGTCGCGTAGACCATGTCCATGTTCGACGATGAAACAGCCTGAAGACAGACCGCTAAAGACGTGAGCGAGTGGTCAGACGATGCACAATGTATCGGAAGAAATACTATCATTCATCCAGACCGGGAACGCTCATAAGACTACTGAACATGTTTCCTTACAAAACGGACTATGCTAGTCTGAACTCTATTTTAAATCGATCCGAGGAGCCTTTCCGACCGATGATGCGACGATTTTTCTGTATCTGCCTGCTGACGACCTTCTGCCTCAGTGCGCTGCCTGCCGCGCATGCAACGGAGACCACACCGTTGACCCAGCGCGACCTGATGATTGCCCTGGTCAATGGTCTTGGCTGGTCCTTCGGGTTACCGGACGAGCCGACGGATGACGATTACCTGCAGATACTTTCCGGCCGCCGCCATCTGCGTCTGGAGGTGGAGCGACTGGTCGGCAACGACACGCCACTGATCACCAAAGAGACCTTCAGCTTCGGCAACTTCAGCGGTGAGGGGTGGTTGCAAGGACCGCGCGAAACGGTCAAAACAACCCTCCCCTTCCTGCTTCCTCTCTCCGGTACGTATAAGGTCCGCGCCCGCTTGATGTCAGACGGATTTACCTTTAACTTCGGCATTGAACGCCTGCAGGTTGACGGCGGCACGCGCCTGACCGATACGGACGTAGGGACCGTCACCCTCAATGCCGGTCCGCAGCTGATCAGGGTGGACTTCCCCGCCCGCGGCGGGATGGACTTTATCGAACTCGACGCCCTGCCGGCAAAGCCGATCGCCCCGCCGGGGGGATGGGTTCTGGAGCGAACGTTGACTTCGGCTGATCTGTCGAGTGTCGCCCTGCAACTCCTCGACCGGTTCGACCAACTCCCGCTCAAGGGCGAAACCATCATGGTTGAGGCTGAAGACCTGTCGCTGCCGCCATCACTGCCGATTCAGAAAAGTCATCACCTTGGCGCCCCAAGCTGTGGAGCATGGATCCGGGCCGGAGCAAATCCAGCCACCCTGCAGGCAACCGTGAACGTCCCTGCCGACGGCATCTACTCCCTGGGATTGCGCCTCAGAGGCAAAGAGGAGTGGTCCGGCCTGATCAACAACAGAATTGCGTTTCAGGTCAAGCCGGGACCGGCCCTCAACGACTTTGTTGCCGGGGCCTTCCCCCTGGCAAAAGGGACCAACCAGTTGACTTTTTTCATCCCGCCGTTTGCAGGGCTCGACTGCATCAGGCTGATCCCGCACGATGCTTCACCAACGGCAATCTCCCGACTTGGAGGACTGCATGCCGAACCTGCGCCAACACGCACCGAACTGGATGCGGTGATCCGGCTGTTAGCAGCATTCGGAATCCGTCGCTGACAGCGATGCCCCTGCTGCGTCCACTCATCGGCTATATTGCCGGTTTGATTTCAGCCTCCTTCCTCCCCGTAATCAGTCTGCCCGGTCTACTGACGGGGTTTATTGCCGCCAGCCTCGCCCTGTTTCTGTTGCCGGCACATCGCCTTAAGCCCCTCCTTTTGCTGACGGCATTTTTATGCGCCGGCGCAATCCACTACCAGCTGCAGACCACACCGCCGGACAACGCCTTGCATATCCACTGGTCGACGGGCAAAGGGAACCTTTTGCTTGAAGGGACGGTTGTCCAACAGGAAAAACGGCTGGATAATGGTGCCGCCCTGTTGATCGATGTCAGTGGCCGTGGACAGGCTGCGCCGCTACAACCTGCCTGCGGCCTGGTGCGGATCACCGTTGAGACCGACAGTGCACCGTTGCACCCCGGTGACCGGATCCGTGTACAAACGCCCTTACGTCGACCACAACGTTTTGGCACGCCCGGTGAGTTCGATGCACCTCGCCATCTGGCCTGGCGCGGTATTTTTGCCACCGGCTTTGTTCGCGACAGCCGCGACATTGTCCGCAGCGCTGACCAACCGGAAAAATCAGTCACTTTTTTGTTACAGGGCTGGCGGCAACAGGTGGGCGACTATATCACCGCACAGATCGACCCGCAGAATGCGCCCTTGTTACGCGCTCTGGCAACCGGCGAACGGGGCAGCATTGAACCCCGCCAGCGGGAGCTGCTGGCCAAAGGCGGCATCGCACACCTGTTTGCCATCTCCGGGCTGCATCTGGGTCTGGTCGCCAGCCTGCTCTACCTCCTCGTTCGTACTATCTACAGCCGCTGTCCGCGACTGTTGCTGTTCTGCCCGCCGCNNCCCGCCATTGCTCCTGCCGCTTCTGGCCGCCTATCTGGTCTTTACCGGCAGTGCCCTTTCGACCTGGCGCGCCCTTTTACTGCTGTCACTCGTCGCTTTTGCCGGTCTGGCCCGGCGACGGACAACCGGAGCCCGGCTGTTGCTCGCTGCCGCCGGCCTCATACTCGTTGTCGATCCTCTGGCCCTGTTTGAAGCCTCTTTCCAACTCTCTTTTGCCGGCGCGGCCGGGATTGTTGCCGTATGGCCACGCTGGCTCGTGGTCCATCGTCGCCTGCCCAAGCTCATGGCTTTTCCCCTGTCGATTGCCGTCGCCAGCGGTGCCGCAACATTGGCCACACTCCCTTTTGTCCTGTTTCACTTCCACCTTCTGGCGCCGGCCGGCTTGATACTGAACCTCATCGCCGTTCCGGTGATCTCCCTGCTCGCCGTACCGATGACCCTGGCCGGTATCCTCACCCTCCCCTGGCTCCCCCAGGCCGCAACCTTTTTCTTCACCCTTGCCGCCTTCTGTCTCGACCGACTGCTGGCCTTAACCGTCAAAACCCTCGCCGTACCCGGTCTGGGTGGCCACCTCCAGTTTCTGCCACCGGTCGCCTTACTGAGCATCGGACTGCTCGGCTGGGTAATACTGATTCCGCGCGGGTCCCGGTCGCGGCGCGCCATGACGATTGCGCTCTGCAGCCTCATCCTGATCGCACAGATGCTGGTTCCACCCCAGAAGCAGCGCCTGATCGTAACGGCACTGAGTGTCGGACAAGGAGACGCCACCTTGCTCCAGACCCCTTCCGGCAAAAGCTACCTGATTGATGGTGGGGGGCTATACAATTCCAGCTTTGACACCGGCGAACGACTGGTCGCTCCAGCCCTCGGGAGGCTCGGTATCCGTCGCCTCGATGCGGTCCTGCTCACCCATCCGCATCCCGACCATGCCAACGGACTCGATTACATCCTGCGTCATTTCCCGACAAGCGAGTTCTGGAGTCCATTACCGGCAACCGACCTGCCATTCGTTTTACGACAGACCCTCGCCAGCCGGAAGATTCCGATCCGCACGTTTCCGGCCGACTGGAGTCGGCCCGATCCGGACAACCCTGATCTGGCCGTTTTTGTTGCCGGCACGCAACGATCCGGCAACGACGCCTCCCTGGTCACCTACGCCCGCCATGGCGATTCAGGGGTGCTTCTGACCGGCGATCTTGAACAGGAGGGGATTCTCGCCCTCTCCACAGCGCTTCCGCCCGGGCCTGTGACCCTGCTGAAGATTCCGCACCACGGCAGCCGTATGTCACTGCCGGGACCGCTGCTGAAGTGGCTGCAACCTCAAGCCGCCTTTGTCTCCGTCGGACTGAACAATCGCTATGGTCAGCCGCATCCCCAGGTTCTTGATGAACTACAGTTGGCTGGGGTTCCGTTGCTGCGCACCGACCATGACGGGACCTTGCGTTACACATCAAACGGGAGCGAGTGGGAGCAGCGACGGTGGTTAAACGGCCTTTTCCGTTGACAAATATTGCAAATATTGCTCTTATATCAGGGTTTTAACATACCCGAATGAATGGGGGTTTCAATGGCACAAGCGACTCTTCTGGCGGTGGACGACGAACCTTTTTTTCTCCACCTCTACAAAGATACACTGAAGCAGGGCGGCTTCCTGATCGAGACCGCCTCCTCCGGAAAAGCGGCCATTGAACGGATACAGCGCGGTGGGATCGATATCGTGCTGACTGACATGGTGATGCCGGAAATCGACGGACTGGAAGTCCTTCGGGTTGCCCGGGCAACCAGCAACCCTCCGGATGTGATCCTGCTCACCGGGCATGCGACGACCGAGAGCGCTATTCAGGCCCTGAAAAACGGCGCTCGCGATTATATTACGAAACCATTCAATCCCGACGAGCTGCTCCATCTGGTTCACACCTGTATTGAACAGCGTCGCCTGCTCAACGAAAACACCCTGCTTAAGAGCCAGATCCAGCTGTTTCAGCGGGGCCAGAACCTGGCGTCACTGATCGACCTCGAACGCTTGCTGCCGCAAACCCTGAACACTTTTCTTCAGGAATTCGGCGGTGGTCGGGGTTTTGCGTTTATCAGTGAGCGCGAGGATCGCCCCGACATCAAGGCCCAGGCCAGTATGAATGACGACGAGGCGAGAGCCCTGGCCCTGTCGTTGCCGGTCCGCCCTTCCGAGCTGACCACCATGCGCCTGCTTGGTGAAAACGAGTTCACCCCCCAACCGGGCTGGCCGCAAAACATTCACCGACTGGCCCTCTTCCCCTTGCTGACACAGGGCATTGCCAAAGGGATTGTCGTCGTCTGCAACCCCAGCCGCTCGGCAACCTTCCCGAAAGAACCGAATCTGGACAACCTGCAGTTTCTCGCTGAGCAATGCAGCCTCGGTTTTGAGAATGCCTGTCGTTTTTCCGGCGCCCGCGAACTGATCTACACCGACGACTTGACCGGCCTGTTCAACCATCGCTATCTCCATCTGGCGATCGAAAAAGAGATCGGACGATCCCACCGCTACGGCATGAAATTCTCCCTGATCTTTATCGATCTCGACCACTTCAAGGAGATCAACGATACCCACGGCCACCTCTGCGGCAGCAAAACCCTGGCTGAAGTCGCCCAGGTGTTACGCCACAACGTCCGCGAGGTCGACACCCTGTTCCGCTACGGTGGTGACGAATTCACCGCTCTTCTGGTCGAAACCGATGCGGCCGGCGCCGAGATTGTCGCCGAGCGTATGCGTTCCGCTATCGCCAACACGCCCTACCTGCAAGAGGAAGGTATTTGTGCCCGGGTCACCGCAACCTTCGGCTACTCAACCTTCCCCGACCATTCGGAAGAACGGGCCAGGCTGATCGACCTGGCAGATCAAGCCATGTTTGCCGGAAAACTTTGCCGCAACGCCGTGCGCGCAGCGGGAGAGACGCCACGCTGATGTCCTCCGGAACCGCCTCCTTCTGCCGACTTGGCCTTGGCCTTGTGCTGTGCCTGTTTATCGTGTCACAGGTATGGGCGAAGGAGGTCGACACCCTGACCATCGATCGCTACCGCCAGGCACTCCAGATCGACCCCGACAACCCGACCCTGCAATACGCCCTCGGCGTCACTCTGCTGCAACATGGCGATACTCAGGATGCAATTGTCGCCTTGCGCAAGGCGACAATTGCATNNATGCAATTGTCGCCTTGCGCAAGGCCTATCCGGCCTACACTGACTCGATTGAAATGCAATACAATATGGGGCTGGCTTTTTCGAGCATCGGAGACCCCGACAGCGCCTTGCTCTACCTCGATCAAGCGGAAGCGCTGGGCGCTCTGACACCCCCCGCCCTCTACCCGCTGGTCAATGCCTTCTACAATGTCGCCCTGCTGTACCTTGAAAAAGACGCCCTTACGGAAGCACAGGCGCTGTTCCGACGGGTCTTGGTCCTTGATCCTCAACGGGTTGAAATTTACCGCATTCTCGGGGATATCGCCGCGCGCACCGGTCAGGACACTGAGGCTATCAGCCTGTTCACGACTTACCTCGAACATTACCCGGACGACCAGTCTGCCCGGGAAAACCTGTACGCCCTGCATTTCAACCGGGCGCAACAAGCTGCAGCCATTGACGATGTCACAACTGCACGCCAGGAATGTGTCCTGGCTCTGGCTCTGGTCCCCGACAGCCCACCGGTCCTTTTTTTCCTCGGGACTCTTGCCTATCGCCATGGCGAACCGAGGGAAGCCGTCCATCGATTGGCT
>DDWE01000083.1 GCA_002345625.1 Desulfuromonadaceae bacterium UBA2294
GATGCTCAATATCGCCGGCGTCCATGGCGTCCCCGATCCTGATGCGATTAAAAGGCAGGCCATTCCCGTTAAGCCGGGCGGAATTTCACACTGGGTCATCGTCAATTCGCAGGCCCTGCTGGTTCCACGCACGGCCGAAGCCACAGAATTCAGCATCGATAGTCGCCTGGGATTCAGGCGCGAATCGGTCGTCTGTGCACCGCTGGTGATCAAGGATGAGACCATAGGTACCATCACTATGTCGAACAAGGTCGATGGCTCATCCTTTACTCCCGATGACCTCTCTTTGCTGTCGACTATCGCCGCTCAGGCCAGTGTTGCAATCAACAACTCCCGCCTTTATGAAGAACAGAAAAACACTTACCTAAGCACCATCCATGCGCTGGTCACTGCGGTGGAAGCAAGTGATCCCTACACGCGCGGCCACTCGGAGCGTGTGACCCATTACGCCCTCGCCCTTGGGCAACACATGGGGCTCGACTCGGCAACACTGACCCGACTGGAGCAGGCTGCGATCCTGCATGACATCGGCAAAATTGGCATCGACATCAGCCTGCTACACAAAAAAGACAAGCTCAGTGAGACCGATTTCGACCTCTTGCGTCGCCATCCGGCCATCGGCGACCGTATCCTGGAACCGGTCGAGTTCCTCAAGGATGCACGAAAAATCGTTTTGCAGCATCACGAACGTTTCGACGGCAGCGGCTATCCGAACGGGTTGATCAACACCGAAATCCTGCTCGAGGCTAAAATTCTCGCTGTCGCCGATACCTACGACGCCATGACCTCCGACCGGCCCTACCGCGCCGCCTTGTCGCATGAAGTTACGATGCAGGAACTTAACGACTGCGCCCGCAGCCAATTCGACCCGGACATTGTCAGCAACTTCATCGATTTGTGCCAGACTCAGGGGATCCGGCCGCGCTTCAGCAGCCAATAGCGACCGGTTACCGATATGCTAGCAAAACTGTTCCGCTCCAGTTTCGATGAAGCGTCATTACGACGCCGGGTGTTGATCCCATTTTTCATCATCCTGCTGACCCTTGGTACGACCGCGACTATCGGCAGCCTGATTGTCATCAACGACTCTTTGGTGAAAACCGCGGATGGGCGTCTGGCGTCATTTCAACAGCAGGTCTACCGTGAAATCCGCAAGCTTGAAACCGACCTGTTTCTTAAATCAAAGCTGCTCGAACTCTCCTACCGTCTCAACAACACACCAGGTCTTGGCAAGGATCAATCCCTCGTTTTCGAAAAACTCCTCGATTCGACCCTTGGTTCCGACAATATACGGGCCAGTTTCATCAATCCGGTCACAGAACTTGATTCGCCCAACTCGACCCTGAAGGAACTCCTGGATCAGGCACGCTCAAGCCGCAAGATGCGGCTACGGTTCACAACTGATATCGGGTCGGAGCCGGCCATGACCTCGGTGACACCGATCGTGCTTAACCATGAAGTTGTCCAGTTTGTCCTGCTCCAGGCCGTGGTGGACGAAGCCTTTCTGCAAGGTATCGCGACTCCCCTTGGCGTCAACGTAGCCCTGTCCAACATGAATGGCGATATGCTGATCAGAAGCACAAAAGGGGCCGACCCGCACCCCCTGGACGAAGAGAGCCTCAGCAAAATACTGGATGGAGCACATCTTTATCGGACCGACAGTAATTTCTTTTCCAACCGACAGCAGTACAGCGCCATTCCGCTTGGAACCACCGACATCCTGATTTTGACCATCGAAATGCCGATGACCGACATCGACAGCCTGTTCGCCATCCTTTTTACCCGAGCCGCTCTGTCGCTGCTGGTGGCCATGGTGATTGGTGGGTACATCTACTATCGCCTGATAAGTCATGTTACCGAGCCGACTCAAAACATTCTGCGCGCGACGCGCGCCATCAGCGAAGGTGATCTCAGTTACCGGATCGAGACTGAATCGGCAGGGGAGTTCCGAAACCTTGCCGAAGCCTTCAACCTTATGATGACCGACCTCGGCCTGCTGTATGACAACCGTATCCGCGATGAACGCGAACTGGCGCGCATTCAGGAAGAGTTGCGCTACAAGGAGATCCTTGAACGAAAGAACCAGGAGATTGCTCTCATCAATGACGATATGCGCGAGCACAATCGGGAATTGTCAATTCTGCTGCAAATCAATCAGGAAATGGCATCAACCCTGGAACTCGACATCCTGATCAATCGTCTACTGCACTCTGTCGCCGATTTTATCGATTGCAGCCATGCCATCCTGTTGTTGTACAACCAGGCAGACGAAACACTAGAGGTCAGCCATACCCTTGGCATCGACATAGATGAACTCAACGATGTCACCTTCCGGCTCGAGGAAGGGATCTCCGGCGAGACGGCGCGCAGCCGCAATCTGGTCGTCATCCATGATCTGGATACGGAGACTCGCTACCTCTCCTACAAAGGAAAACTACCGGGCGGCGGGTCGATGTTGTCACTGCCGCTGCTGTCGCGCAACCGACTGTGCGGCGTTCTCAATCTGCACAAAAATATCGTGGCCGGATTTAACAACACTTCGATTACATTTGCGCAGGCCGTCGCCAGTCAGGCCGCGATCTCCATTGAAAATGCCCAACTCTACAAGCAGGCCAAGGAACAATCGATCACTGACGAACTGACCGGACTCGCCAATCGCCGCCATTTCAAGGATATCCTCAAACGCGAGATGACCCAGGCCCAGCGGTACGCATCCTACATCAGCGTTATCATGATCGACATCGATCATTTTAAAAAGTACAACGACTTCCATGGCCACTTCCAGGGTGACCTTGTGCTGAAGAAAGTGGCGAAATTGCTGCTGCAGAACACGCGCGGTATCGACCTTGTCGCCCGCTTTGGAGGCGAGGAGTTTATCGTTCTACTCCCCAAGACGCACCGGCAGGGGGTGGCTATTGCGGCCGAGAAACTGCGCGAAGTGATCCATCGTGAAGAGTTTGACGGCGAAGCCGACAGCCAGCCCGGCGGCCAACTCACCCTCTCCCTCGGCACCGCAACGTTCCCCGAGGATACGGCTGATATCGACCTGCTTCTGGAGCTGGCCGATCAGGCCCTTTACCGCGCCAAACAGGCCGGTCGGAACTGCGTTGTTGCCTGCCACTCAAACGGCCAGAAGTAATTCCGCCCACGAAATCCAAACAACAAAAATGCAAAAAGGCCAGGATCGAATTGATCCTGGCCTTCGCTATTCTGCATGAAAATCCCGTATGAATCAGGCTTTCTTAACAAACTCCGACTTCAACTTCATGGCACCGATACCATCGATTTTACAATCGATATCGTGGTCGCCATCGACCAGACGGATATTCTTGGCCTTCGACCCGACCTTGACCACCAGAGACGAGCCCTTGACCTTGAGATCCTTGATGACAGTGATGGCATCACCATCCTGAAGAACTGTGCCGTAGGCATCGGTAATGACCTTCTGTGCATCGTTCTTTTCGGAAAGCACATCATCATCCCCGGACCATTCATGTGCGCATTCGGGGCAGACATAAAGATTGCGGTCTTCGTAGGTATAGGTCGATCCACATTCGGGGCAAGCAGGCAGTTCACTCATGTCATAACTTCCTTTATCAATGGCATCCAAAAAGAACAGTTAAGTGTCCTTATAATGACCCAACCGGCTGACCTCAGGGGAACAACGGGCGGGTCTGCAGGCCAAGGGTTTCGTCGCAACCAAGCAGAATATTCATATTCTGCACCGCCTGTCCGGCGGCACCCTTGACCAGGTTATCAATAGCGGCAATGGCAATCAACCGTCCGGTGCGGCTATCGGCGACGACACCAATGTCGCAGAAGTTACTGCCGCGGACATGACCGACATCGGGCAAACGCCCGGCCGGGAGGATGCGAACAAACGGTTCTCCGGCAAAAAACTCCCGATAGATGTCGATCAGATCAGCGGTGTCGTGCTTGCCGGTCAGCGTCGCGTAACAGGTACTGAGAATGCCCCGATTGACCGGAAGCAGATGTGGCGTAAAACTGACCGTTACCGGATGGCCACTGACTTCACTCAAAGTCTGCTCGATCTCCGGAGTGTGCCGGTGGGCGGCAACGCCATAAGCTTTGAACGATTCATTGACTTCACAGTAAAGACTCCCCTCTTTAGCCGCTCGCCCTGCTCCGCTGGTCCCCGACTTGCTGTCGATGATCAGAGTTTTACTGTCGATAACCCCTGCGGCCAACGCCGGAGCCAGAGCCAGAGCAACACTGGTCGGATAGCAGCCGGGGTTGGCCACCAACTGTTTGCCGACGATCTGGCTACGATACAGTTCAGGCAGGCCATAAACCGCCTCAGCCAGCAGCTGCGGGCTGGTGTGAGTCTCATACCAGTGAGCATAGGTTGCCGGATCGTGTAGACGATAATCGGCCGACAGGTCGATCACCGTGCAACCGGCGGCCAGAAGTGACGGGATAATCTCCATAGCCGTCTTGTGCGGCAACGCTGTAAAGACGATATCCGCCTTGGCAGCGATAAGATCGACCTCAACCGGATCACAGACATTGTCAACCAGCCCGCGCAGCGAGGGGAACACCTCGGAGAAGGCGGCCCCGGCATGCTGCCGTGAAGTCAGACAGGTCAACTCCACCTGCGGATGGAGAGAGAGAATGCGGGCAAGCTCGACGCCGGTATAACCACTGGCGCCAACGATGGCAACGCGTTTCATGATAGAAGTCCTCACTGATATCGGTAAGCGTTAACCCACTGAACAAAAAAGGGGAAGCCTGCGCGGCTTCCCCTTGTGTAGCATTTTGCAACGCTGTGCAGCAATGCCGATTAGCGCTTGGAGAACTGGAAGCTGCGGCGCGCCGCGCGGCGGCCGTACTTCTTGCGCTCCTTGATGCGGCTGTCACGGGTAATGAAGCCGGCTTTTTTCAGGGTACCACGCAAAGCCACATCGACTTCAAGCAACGCCTTGGTAATGCCGTGCTTGATGGCACCGGCCTGCCCGGAGGGGCCACCGCCGTTGACGTTGATCCAGACATCGAAACGGCCAACATTCTCGGTCAGTTCCAATGGCTGACGAATAACCATTTTCGAGGTTTCACGCCCGAAGTACTCATCGATGTCACGCCGATTGACGGTGATCTTCCCGGTACCCGGGGACAACCAGACACGGGCGACGGAAGTTTTTCTCTTGCCGGTGGCGTAAAATTTCTGTTCTGCCATGATTTATCTCCTGCCTCGACCTAGAGGGACATCGCTTTGGGCTGCTGAGCGGTATGCGGATGATCGCCACCGCTGTAGATCTTCAGTTTGCGCAACATCTGCCGACCGAGCTTGTTTTTCGGCAGCATACCACGCACCGCGATCCGCAGCAGTTCTTCCGGACGCTTTTCCAAAAGTTTATCAGCGGTGATGCCGCGGATACCGCCGGGGTAGCCGGTGTGATGATAGTACGTCTTCACCCCGAGCTTGCGACCGGTCAGTTTGACCTTTTCGGCATTAACGACAACAACAAAATCGCCGGTATCAACACTCGGCGTGTAGATTGGCTTGTGCTTGCCACGAAGAATCCGGGCAATCTCTGTAGCGGCGCGGCCGAGGACCTGCTCGTTCAGGTCAATCACGTACCAGGACCGATTTACTTCATTTTGCTTGGCAACTTGCGTGCTCATTGCGTGTCCTCTCTATATACAATTCTGTGGAGTTACGGGGCTCACAGAAATCCGAAAACTATCTGATTCGCGGTCGGTTGTCAAGGAGTTTTCTCGTGCTCCGAACAGATTCCGGAAATCTTTCCGCTCTCCGCTATACATGACCTGCATCAGACACAACCCCTGCGCCGGAGCGGTAACTCCTGCGGCGGTGCGATCGCCGCTTTCGAGCAGCTCACGAATCGCCGTGACCGGACGGCGGCCACGTCCAATTTCGACCAGAGTACCGACAATAATACGGACCATATTCCGCAAAAAACCGCTGCCGGCAATATCAACCTGCAACAGTTGACCGTGTTGCCGCAGAGCGACGGCAAAAATCTCCCGGCGGGTGGTCTTTGCATCACAATTACTGGCGCGAAAAGCGGCAAAATCGTGTTCACCGACCAGATCAGCGGCGGCGGCCTGCATCAACGAAAGATCGAGATTGTCCCGCAAATGCCAGGCCTGACGGCCGTTCAACGGCGACCGCACCGCCCCTTGCCACACCCGATAACCGTACCACTTGGCCCGCGCCGAATAACGGGCATGAAACTCCGGATCGACCACATCAGCCGCAACAATAGCAATATCCGGCGGCAAAAGGCTGTTGACTCCTTCTCGGCAAGCCGTCATCGGCAAGGATCTGGGAGCCGCAAAATGGACAACCAGACCACAGGCATGGACGCCGGCATCGGTCCGCCCGGACGCGTGCAACCGGATCGGCGCGCCGAAAACCTGCTGCAACGCTTTTTCAACCACTTCCTGAACCGAAAGGCCATTGAGTTGTCGCTGCCAGCCGACATAAGCGCTGCCATCGTATTCAACCACCAGTCTTATTTTTGTCGTCACATCAGCCACCAGACCAAAACAGCACCAAACAAGCACAAAAACAGAAGATTAGGCAAACCGCCCGGATTGAAGCGCGGCAGCCGCTGCAATGCGGCAAAAGGGGAATGCCCGACCGCACTGGCATGCGCCATGCGGTCAATCTGCTCGACCGTAGCAGCCAGCAGCGGGCTGACCTGAGTCTGAAGCCAGCGCGGCGACCATTGCCGACCGGACGACACAACACCGGCCCATTGCGCACGCAGCAGCGGCACCAGTTGCAGCGTCAACAGGACCTGACCGGCAAAGCTCTGCACCGGGCGCCGGAACAGGCCACAGGGACTCAGCAGAGAACGCAGAGCCGCCGCAAGACTCTCTGCAGGGCACAAAGCCGCCAGAACAAGAGCCAGAGATGCCGCCAGAATCAACTGCCCACAGACCAACGCTCCACGCAGGAGACCGTCATGCGACAGCAATAGACTCCCCAGGAGGGTGCGCCCGGGGGTCAGCAGCAGGTGGAACAGAAATATCGTCAGCAGCAGCCAGCGCATGGCCCAGAGCAGCAGCGCCAACCGGCGCCAACTGCCGGTCAGCAGCAGCAACCCGGAAAGGACCGCCGTCGGCAATAGCAAGCCGGACAAAGTTCGGGCAGAGAAAACCGCGATCATGCCACACACTGCTGCGCCTAACTGCAAACGGGGATCGACCCTGTGCAGGAATGCGAGCGACGCAGCATGTAAGGACGTGTCGCGGCCAGGGTTCATATCTGTCCCAATCAAGCGAGAACCGGAGAAAAAGCACGAGCGGCCCCGCTGCGGGCCGCTCTGCTGTCATAATTTTGGTCTGGCTACGTGACGTATATCCGGTCAGATCCGGGCAACGATGGCTGCACCGATCTCGACTGTTGACACTTTACGTTCGCCGGCAACACCCTGAAAAATATCGCCGGTACGGAAACCGTCATCAAGGGTCTTTTCAACCGCCTTCTCAATGGCCTCAGCTGCTCCACCAAGACCGAACGAATAGCGCAGCATCATCGCCGCCGACAGGATCTGGGCGATGGGATTAGCGATCCCCTGTCCGGCGATATCCGGCGCACTGCCACCGGAAGGCTCATAAAGTCCGAAGGTCCCTTCGGCCAGCGAGGCACTCGGCAGCATACCGAGGGAGCCGGTCAACATCGCCGCTTCATCGGAGAGAATATCGCCGAACATATTCTCACACAACAGCACGTCAAACTGCTTCGGCCAGCGCACCAACTGCATGGCGGCATTATCGACATACATGTGGCTGAGCTTGACGTCAGGGTACTGCTTGGCAACCCGCTCAACGATCTCGCGCCAAAGAACCGAAGACGAGAGGACGTTGGCCTTGTCGATGGAGCAGACTTTACCGGAACGCTTCTGTGCCGCCTGAAAAGCGACATGACTGATGCGCTCGATCTCGGCAACGGAGTACTTCATGGTATCGAAACCGATTCGATCATCGCCGGTGCCCTCGATCCCTTTAGGCTGGGCAAAGTAGATGCCGCCGGTCAGCTCACGAACCACCAGCAGGTCGAAGCCGCCGTCAATAACCTCCTGCTTGAGCGAGGAGTTACCGGTCAAGGCCGGGAAGATGATCGCCGGGCGCAGGTTGCAGAACAGACCGAAAATTTTGCGCAACGGCAGCAGGGCTCCACGCTCGGGCTGCTCGTCCGGTGGCAGGTGTTCCCATTTCGGGCCACCGACGCTGCCAAACAGCACCGCATCGGCGGCGCGACAGGCAGCGACTGTCCCCTCGGGCAGGGCTTTGCCCTCTTCGTCGATGGCGACGCCGCCGACATTGGCATAAGTCAGTTCAAACGTCAGGTTAAATTTCGCTTCCACCACTTCAAGCACCTTGATCGCTTCAGCCATCACTTCCGGGCCGATGCCATCTCCGGGCAGAACCGCAATTTTCAAAACCTTGCTCATCATCTCATCTCCTCAATTCACTGTTTTCAAACCAGAACAAACCGGCTATCAGCGCGGCCGCTACAGCAGCCAGTAACAGAAAAGCCAGGAGAACACCCCGGCACCGCAGCACTATAGGAAGAGCACCTGCTCCTTGTCAACGCTTTTTACGTCACTTATGTCCAGCGCTCCAGACAGAAATGCCCGGAGCCAAAACTGGCACCGCGACCAATATTAAACAGGGAAGCAAGATAGAACAAACCCTGGATTTCTTCGCTGCGCAAAGACGGGAACTGCAGAGTCCCGGTCACGCCGCCGAGATCGACCAGCCCCCCTTCCCCATCGACGACTCGCCAATCGCTCCAGCGCAAAGTATTCGAACCGGTTTTCAGACTGCGGACAGCGGCCAATAATGCGTCAGCATCATCCCAGGGGTCGATCGCCGCCGCCGTAGCCAGCACCGAAGTGACTCGCCGCAGCAGAAAAGGGGCCAAAGTTGCCAGTTCAACCTGGAACAGAGGACGCCCATGACTGAGCAGGCGCGCAGGAGTGACAAATCGCACCTGCCAGCCCTCCTCAGGCGCGAGCTGCTCTTCGACCAGCCAGCGCAGATTGAGCAGGGAGATGGAGAGCTCGCCCAGAGCGCTGCCAGCACGCCAGGCGTCGGTCCAGACACCGTCATGACTCCGGGCGGAAATAGCCGCAAGCTTGAAAGGACCGGTCTGACGAAACAGACCCGTGGTCCCCAGGTGAGTCAGTAATTGCGCCAGCAACATAGCCGTCTGGGCGGGATTGCCGGGGAGGACGACCTCAAGTAGTAATTCATCACCAGCGCTACCGGCCAGAATCTCATCTGCCGGAAACGCAAAGGCAAAAGGGGGAGACGGCTTCTGTACGCGCCGGCGCAACAAAGGGTCCACAGGGGGGGGCGGGTCGAGAAGTTGCAAACAAGCCCCGGCAGCAGGGTCAGCTGCCTCCTGCAGCCAATGCGCCGCCCGCAACAGTTCCCGGCGCAGATGCATCAATGCCGGAGACGGGAGAGCAAAGGCATCGTGAAATGCCAGATGAAAGCGGACTTGCGCCAACTCGACGCCGTCCAGACGCGCTGGAAAGGACACGATTCCCTCCTGCCAAGCAACCGGTCGATCGGTGAGAAAGCAAAAAAAAGCGGGCGGATCTTGCGATCCGCCCGCGTGTCCAGCGATGAAATATTCTACTCCGCCGTCGGCAGGGACTTGATCAATTCACGGTTCATTCGGGCGATGAACGGGATCTTGACCCCTTTCGGGCAGGAGGCGTTGCACTCGAAGTGATTGGTACAGTTACCAAAGCCTTCGGCGTCCATTTGCTTGACCATCTCCTTGACGCGACGGGCTGCTTCAGCCTGCCCCTGCGGCAACACGGCCATCTGGGCAACTTTCGCGCCGGTGAACAGCATGGCCGAAGCGTTCGGGCACCCGGCAACACAGGCGCCACAACCGATGCACTCGGCAGCATCCATAGCGACATCGGCGTCAGTCTTCGGCACCAGAATGGCATTGCCGTCAGCAACGCCGCCGGTGTGGGCCGAGGTGTAGCCGTATGCTTGGATAATACGATCCAGAGCAGCACGATCAACCACCAGGTCCTTGATGATCGGGAACGCCTTGGCGCGCCACGGCTCGATATAGATCTGATCGCCGTCCTTGAACTTGCGCATATGCAGCTGGCAGGTCGTAACCAGCTTGTCCGGACCGTGCGGGATGCCGTTGATGACCTGGGAGCACATGCCGCAGATTCCTTCACGGCAGTCATGGTCAAACTCGATCGGCTCCTGGCCTTTTTTAATCAAGTCTTCGTTAACTTCGTCGAGCATCTCGAGAAAGGAGGAGTCGGGGCTGACGTTCTTCGCCTCGTACTGCTCCAGACGACCCTTGTCATTGGGGCCTTTCTGACGCCAGACATGCAGTATCAGATTCATTCCGGTCGCAGCCATTATTTATAACTCCTTACGGCAAGATGGACATTGTCAAACTTCAGCGGCTCCTTGTGCAGCTCCGGCTCTACGCCGACGCCCTTGAACTCCCAGGCCGCAACATATGTGAAGTTCTCGTCATCACGCATCGCTTCACCATCGTCAGTCTGATGCTCGGTGCGGAAGTGGCCACCACACGATTCTTCGCGGGACAAGGCATCCTTGGCAAGCAGCTCACCAAACTCAAGGAAGTCGGCAACGCGGCCGGCGTTCTCCAGCTGGGCATTGAGCTCATCCTTGCCGCCGGTGACCTTTACGTTCTTCCAGAACTCTTCGCGCAGTTCCGGAATCAGCTTGAGAGCCTTGGTCAGGCTCTCCTTGCTGCGGGCCATGCCGACATTCTCCCACATGATCTTGCCCAGTTCGCGGTGGAACTCGGCAACGGTCTTCTTGCCGTTGATCGACAGCAGTTTGTCGATCTGGCCTTTGACTTCCTCCTGCGACTTTTTGAACTCGGCGTGCTCCGTCGTCACCACGCCCGGCTTGACGCCGGCCAGGTAGTTGGCGATGGTGTAGGGAATGACGAAGTAACCGTCAGCCAGACCCTGCATCAGAGCCGACGCGCCGAGGCGGTTGGCGCCGTGCACCGAGAAGTTGGCCTCACCGAGAACGAACAGGCCCGGCAGGTTGCTCATGCAGTTGTAATCGACCCACAGACCACCCATGGAATAGTGCGGTGCCGGGTAGATACGCATCGGCTGCTTGTACGCGTTCTCGTCGGTGATCTTCTCGTACATCTGGAACAGGTTACCGTAACGCTCGGCGATCGTGGCCTCGCTGACGCGCTTGATGGCGGTGGAGAAGTCGAGGTAAACCCCGCGCTTGCCCGGGCCGACGCCGCGCTCGTCATCGCACTGCTCCTTGGCGGCGCGACTGGCGATGTCGCGCGGTGCCAGGTTCCCGAAGGATGGGTACTTACGCTCAAGGTAGTAATCACGGTCGTCTTCGGCAATCTGACTGGCCGGCTTGTCGCAATCAGCTTTTTTCTTCGGCACCCAGCAACGGCCGTCATTACGCAGCGACTCGGACATCAAAGTCAGCTTCGACTGATGCTCACCGGTCTGCGGAATGCAGGTCGGGTGGATCTGGGTGTAGCA
>DDWE01000042.1 GCA_002345625.1 Desulfuromonadaceae bacterium UBA2294
CAGTTCACGGACATTGCCCGGAAACGGGTAGCTCTCCAGTAACGCCATGGCGTTAGGTGCCAGACCGCGGATCTCCTTGCCAAACTCCTCGCTAAAGGTTTTCAGAAAGTGTCCAGTCAGCAGGGGGAGGTCGCCATCCCGTTCGCGCAGCGGGGGGAGATCGATCGGGATAATATTAAGCCGGAAATAAAGGTCCTCGCGAAAAGAACCCTCCAGTAGCATCTCTTTGAGGTTCCTGTTGGTTGCAGCGACCAGGCGAATGTCGATGGGAATCGGCCGGGTGCCGCCAATGGGGGTCACTTCACGCTCCTGCAGCACGCGCANNCGAGGAACAAGGTGCCGCCGTCGGCAACTTTGAACAGACCCATTTTCGTTTGCGTTGCACCGGTAAAGGAGCCACGGATATGGCCGAACAGTTCGCTCTCCAGCAGACTCTCGGCCAAAGAGGTGCAATCGACAGCGACAAACGGTTGCGATTTGCGTGGGCTGTGATTGTGAATGGCCCGGGCCAGTAGCTCCTTGCCGGTGCCACTTTCACCCGTCACCAGGACGTTGCTGTCGGTCGGTGCCACTTGCAGGATGCGGCGATAAACCTTCTGCATGGCCCGACTGTGGCCAATGAAGCGGTCGAACCCCTGATTGTCCCGTAACTCTTTCGACAGGTAGATGTCGTCGACCAGAATAGCTCTATGCTCAAGGGCGCTGCGAATCTTGTGACAAATCTCTTCAGGTGAGAAGGGCTTGGAAATATAGTCGGCCGCGCCGCCTTTCATCGCTTCGACGGCCGTATCGACCGTCGAGTAGCCAGTAATGATCAGTATCGGCAGGTCGGGTTGCAGCAGTTTGACGTTACGGACCACTTCGAGGCCATTCATGCCCGGCATCTTCAGGTCAGTAATGACCATGTCATAGGGGTTCTTTTGTAATGCCTCCAGCGCCAACTGGCCGCAGAAGAAGGTGTCGGTGGAGTACCCGGCACCGTCGAGAATCCGCTGCAGGCCATCGCGAATAACGGCGTCATCGTCTATCAACAAGATCCGTATTTTTTCCATGATGTGCCTTTTACTACTGCCGGAACGGGGCCGGCAGTTGCGAAATGTGAATGCATATAAATTAAAGACTATTTAAAATATGCAGGTGGCTAAAGTCAAGCTTTCTCGACCAAAGAGCGCAAAAGCTCGCAATATTCCTGGGTCGTCGGGGCTTTATGTGGAGACCCAAACATTAAGAATAAATTAATAATACACCTGATCTGTATCAACAATGTACGCAAATACAGTGAGTTGCGTGGTTTTGTCAGCCCGTAGCTACCGTGAACATCCCTCCTGCGTATAAATCTTTTATACGCATTTGATGCCAACCATCGTTTTTTTGTTCCGGTTCAACCTCATTCTTGTTCGCAACTATCCCACAAAAACAGGTACTTATAGACTAAATATAAGCACATGCTAATAATTGGTACGGCCAATGCACTATCACGAAATCGTCCACCACATTCAGTCAAGGAGGCTGTCATGAAAAAAATGTCTAACATGTTGTGTGCCGTCAGCCTGGCGGTTGCCACCCCGGTTTTGGCCGCCAGTGCGCCGGAGTCGTCCGGATTCAGCCCTGTCGTTATTGCGTTCTTCGCCTTTTTTGGCGTGCTCCTGGTGCTGCAGCTGGTGCCGGGTGTGGTGTTGCTGTTCTCGATGCTCAAGGAGTTGGTCAGTAGCGACAAGAAGAAGGCGGTTGCTGCTGTGACTGGTCAGTCGGATAAAGATTGATCGTTGTGGCGATCTTTGTGGATGTAAAGACATCGAAACGACCCACGAAACCGTGAAGAGGTTAGGTCATGCAAGGGCTTCTGATTGCTGAAGACGATGTCATCTGCCGCAAGACGATGGCCGATCTGTTTATCGAGGCCGGTTACAACGTCATGGTCACCACCTCGGCCGCCAACGCGCTGTACGGCATCATCAAGAAGACAGCGCAGGTCGTGATTCTCAGTAGCCAGTTTGATGAGCTGACGGCAAGTGAATTGATTCCACTGCTCAGGCAGTGCAATCGTGACCTGACCATCATCCTGGTCTCTGACGATCTCCCTCTCCCCTCGATCCGCAGGGCGCGGCGGGCAGGGATTTTTTATCACGCCTTGAAGCCGGCCAACCAGGAAGACCGGGAGGAGATTCGTCAGGCCGTTCAGTGCGCATTTCGTACGCGTTCACATTAAGCAGGATGTGCACCTTTAATAAACGTAACGCAACAACCCACTCGAGGAGGACGCTATGAAAAACATCCGTACCCTGATCCCTGCCGCTGCCGCCCTGTGTGCTGCGGCTTCGCCGGCGCTCGCTGCCAATGAAACCGCCTACACCTATAACAGTGGCGTTCTGGTTTTAGTGTTTCTTGCGGTCTGCGCTGTGATTCTGGTCGCGCAGCTGATCCCGACCATTGTCATGCTGATGGGCTGGGCCAAGGCGCTGGTCACCGGTGAAGGCAAAGCGAAGAAAGCCAAAGCGGCTGTCAAGTAAAGCTTCGCTGTCAATGAACCGATTAACAATGAGGAGCGGAATATGAAGGAATTTCTCGAGCAGTTATTTTTATCAATTGGCGAGGTGCGTGAAGTCGTCACCATGGTCGACTTCTACCAGTACATCAAAGGGGTGGAATACCTGATCTGCATCGGGTTCTTTTTCGCCTTCCCCATGTTCTACCGCTACATTCACAAAAGCGGCCAGAACTCGGATCATATTGAGTAGGCACAAGGAGGAATGCACCCCATGGCAACGAATCAGACCCACTCCAAACCGTCTCTGTTTCAGCTGGTCCTGTTGGTCGCGGCACTGCTGCTGGTCACGGTCGTCACCGTACCGGCAGCAGAAGCTCCCGATACGATCACCTTGAATGTTCTGGCCGAACTTTATGAACCCGTTGTGTTTGATCATGCAATGCATGCAGATGTCGCGGAATGCGCTATCTGTCACCATCAGACGACCGGGCAACCGGAAGCCGGTTCCCGCTGTGTCCGCTGTCACTCCGGTAATGAAACCAACGCTTCGGTCGCCTGCCGGGATTGCCATGTGGCTGAACCGTTCTCGGCCGATTATATGCGCTCTAAAGAGGTCGACAGTGAGCGTTACCACATAGACATGCCGGGGTTGAAAGGGGCCTACCATTTGAGTTGCCTCGGCTGTCACACTGAGATGGGCGCTCCAACCGGCTGTCAGGAGTGTCATGCGCGGACCGCTGCAGGTGATGAGACCTTCCGCGCTGATGCGCAGGCTCCGACTGGTGGAAATTCACACTGATGCTGGCCATTGGCCGGTCATTTATTCAGAACAGGAGATAGACCATGAGCAAAATCAGCCGCAGAAGGTTCCTGGCCGCCAGTGTGGCCGGCGGCGCCGCGATAACCCTGGCTCCGACCAAGAAGGCCCTTGCCGCCACCTTTGAGGGCTATTCTGAGGGGATGGGAGTGCTGGTCGATCTGACCCGCTGCGTCGGCTGTCGCAGTTGTGAAGCTGCTTGTAACAAGGAGCAGAAGTTGCCGACGCCGGATCTGCCTTTCGACGATCCGGCCGTATTTGACCAGACCTTTCACGGCGGGACACAGAAACGTCGGACAACGGAAAAGGCTTACACCGTGGTTAACCGTTACGAGCCGAAAGATGGTTCGCAGCCGGTTTATCGCAAGATCCAATGCAACCATTGCAATGAACCGGCCTGTCTGACCTCCTGCTTTGTCAATGCCTACACCAAAACCCGCGAAGGGGCGGTGGTCTACAATTCGAAAGTCTGTGTCGGGTGCCGTAACTGCATGGTCGCCTGTCCGTTCAATGTCCCGGCCTACAGCTACTCCAGTGCCTTCAACCCGATGATCAAGAAGTGTATCTTCTGTCACGAAACGCGGTTGAAGCAGGGACTGCCACCGGCCTGCGTGGCCGGCTGTCCACAGGAAGCCCTGACCTTCGGTCATCGCAACAGCCTGATCAAGATCGCCCGCGAGCGGATGCGGCATCAACCCGGCCGCTACATCGATCATATCTACGGCGAGAAGGAGGTCGGCGGAACGGCCTGGATCTACTTGTCGGCAGTCCCGTTTGAGGAAGTCGGTTTCGACACGACACTGCAGAAGGAACCGATCCTGTCCAACGTCAAGGATTTTCTGAGTACCGTGCCAATGGTCCTGGCAATTTGGCCGGCGCTGTTCAGTGGCTTTCACCTGCTGGCCAAGCACAAGGAAAATCATGCCGGTGATGATCACCAGAATATTGATGAGGAGGCGCACAAATGAAACAGTTTCTTGTCAAGGGCTGGAGGCCGGTCGATGCTGAGGCGAAGGAAGGGCAGGAGACTCTCACCCTGTGGAACAAATTGTGGCTTGGTCTGACGTTCAGGCAGTACCTGTCTCAGGCAGTGCGCAATCCGTTTAACTGGGTGATTGCGATCATTTTTGCCATCGGTATCCCCCTGGTCCTGTATCGCTTTGTTTTTGGTCTCGGTGCGGTGACTCATTCCTCCAACGATTATCCCTGGGGTCTGTTCTTGAGTTTCGGCCTCTTCGCCATGGTGCCGCTGTCGGCTTCCGGATTCATGCTTGGAACGGCGGTCGAGATTTTTGGTCGACATGATTTCGAGCCGGTCGAGCGTCTGGCGATGCTCAATGGCCTGCTCGGGTACTTCTTTGCAGTGGTCTTTCTGCTGGTTGACCTTGGTCAGCCGTGGCGTCTGCCGTATCCGATGGCGGTTGCTTTCGGTCCGGCGGCGGTGCTCTTTCTGGTCGGTTGGCATGTCGCCACCTACCTGACCGTGCAGGTGGCTGAAGTGTCGGTCTCCTTCTTTGAGTGGATGAACTGGCCCGTCTGCAAAAAGTTTATCCGGCGTATCACCATAGGCCTGACCGTCTCCGGTATCATCCTCTCGACCCTGCACCAGGGAGCACTCGGTGCCCTGTTTACCTACGCTCCGGGCAAGCTGCATCCTTTATGGTATTCCGCGTCATTCCAGTGGCTGCACTTCCTTGTTTCGGCGATCCCCGGCGGCCTGTGCATGGTGATTGTGGTCAGTACCATCGTCAAGAAGACCATGGCCTGGCGCTGCGATGAGCGCTTTATGGCAAACCTTGACCGGTTGACCATCGCCTTGGCCAAAGGAGCGAGCATGGGGTTGATCACTTACCTGGTGATCAAACTGATCGGTGTCGCCCATGATAACGAGTGGATTTATCTCTCCACCGGCTGGGGGAGCTGGTACCTGTTTGAGATGGGCATCGGCGTTGTGTTGCCATTGATCCTGTTCGCCCGCGGTATTCGCTATAATAAGGTCGGTCTTATCCGGTTCACGGCTTTGCTGACAGTGTTCGGTGTGGTGCTGAATCGTCTGAACACCGCCCTGATCGCCTTTAACTGGAAGCTCTATCAGGATATTCCGCATTGGAAAGAGATCACAATCAGCATCACCCTGTTTACGCTCTACATTGTCACTTATCGTTTCATACTCTACCGGTTGCCGATTCTATTCGAATGGAAGACGCAGCCTGCCGAAGCACCGGAAGCGGTTCGGGCGAAGACCGTTTGCCCCACCCAGAGCAACCCAAGCCCGGCCGGTGCCGTTTACCGAAGCCGTGATTGAAAACCTGTGGGTCCGGTCGGGTGTTTACGGCCGGCCGGACCCACTCTTTGTCGAGGTGCCGCCATGCTGCGACAGAAAATCAGTATCCGGGCTATCGTCCCCGTTGCTGCTACGTTGACCGGATTCGTTGTGGTTTGTTGTCTCCTGCTCTATACGGTGATCAAGGGCGATCTGAATCGCTATACGATACGCCACTCCACCGATTTGACGGCGACTGTGGTCAAGGCGACCCATTACGCCATGCTCAAGGACGACCGCGATTCTTTAATGAATACGATCAACAGTATCGGTGAGCAGCAGGAAGTTGAGCACGTGCGGATTTTTAACAAGCAGGGCTTGATCATGTTTTCGGGCACAGCGTCGGAAGTCGGGACGCTGGTCGACAAGGTCGATGCAGGCTGTATCGGCTGTCATGCCGGTAGTCAGCCGGCAACGCGGCTCGGGCCAATGGATCAGGCCCGTCAGTATGCCAACAGCGCCGGCGACGAAATCATGGCAATCACGGCGCCGATTTACAATGAGGCGGCGTGCAGCAACTCTTGTCATGCCCATGATGCCTCGCAAAAGATTCTCGGCACCCTCGATGTCGGACTGTCGATGGCCCCGCTGCAGGCGACTCTTGGCTTACTGCGAAATCGCATGATGATCTTTTGTCTGCTGATCCTATTCCTGTCCGTCGGCGCGACGGTCGGCCTGTTACATCGCAATGTACTGCTGCCGATCTGTCAGTTGTCAGCCTATTCTGACGACGTGGTCAATGGAAACAACAAGCCACCGGTGTTTGAAGCGACCGAAGAAGTCCAGCAGATTGCACGCAATTTTTGCCACCTGGCAGATCAACGTGATAGAATGCGGCGCGAATTGGACATTCTCCAGCCGGTTGTCGGGAAGTTGCCTGACGCCGAAACTGATCATAGTTAGACCGTCACCCATGCAGTACGGGGACGGTGCCGGTGGCCTATGAGTTCTTCTTCCGCCCCAGATCGCGACGAAAACGTGGCGGATGCCCAGGCATCGCTACAGGCTGAAATTCGTCGCTATGAAACGCGCGCCATCGCCGGGCTCTGGCTGTTGGCGCTGTTTCTCGGCCTCAGCCTGGCGGCGTATGGTGGGTTTCCCCTCTTCCCCTCCCTGCCGGAAAACGTCAGGGCGGCTCTTGGCGCATCCCCCCCCACTGGACTGATCAGTCTGGCTCTGGTTGTCTACAGCTTTTCAGCGATCATTCTGCTTTTGGCCCGGCAGGGGAGCGAACCGTCCCTGCGCGGCGGTTTTGCCCATTTGGGCTATCTCACCGGTTTTTACCTCTTCTACCAGTACGGTGGGCAACTCACCGATAATTTTCTGGCGGTGTTCGCTTCCGGTCTCACTATCCTCGGTTTGTATAGTTACCAAACTTGGAGCTTTTTTAGTGCTCAAGCCAAGGAGACTTCTGAGCGGCTTGCCTTGGCCCGGCGCCGACAGTCATTTTTTTCCGATGAGGTTGGAACCCGTCATCCGCTTGACACCGACGAGCGGCTCCCCTAGAATCAGCCGTAACTCAACACCTTGAAAAGACACGCTATGTCGAGAAAATGTGGTTTAGGGCGCCGTTGCGTCTGGGTGACACTTCTGGTCCTTTTGGTCAGCGTCGTCTGTTTCGGTGCTTTTTTCCTGTTGGCTCCTGTCTCCCCCGCTTCATCACAAACCCTTTCCTTCCCGCACGGCTCGTCACTACACGTGGTTGCCAGGCAACTCGAACAGGTTGGAGTCATTCGCAATGCCCGCCTGTTTACCTTGCTGGCGCGTTGGCGGGGCGACGCGGCCCGGATCCATGCCGGCACCTACGATTTCGATCGCGCCGCGACGCCGGGCGATATTCTCGATCGGCTGGTCGCCGGTGATGTCCGACATCTGCAGTTTACGATCCCCGAGGGGTTCGATCTGCGGCAGATTGCGGCGCGGCTGGAAGCGGCTGGTATTGCGCCCGCCTCGGAGATTCTGCGCCTGGCACATGATCCAGAATTTCTCGCCGCACAGGGGGTGACAGCTCCGAGTCTGGAAGGTTACCTGTTCCCGGAGACCTATACGATCTCGGCTGGTTTGCCACCGGAGCGGATTCTGGTGGCAATGATCGATGAGTTGAAGCGCCACCTGCCTGAGTCTGACAAAGCTGCGGTGGCGGCCCGCGGACTCGATGTCAACGACTGGCTGACTTTGGCCTCCATCATTCAGAAAGAGGCCGGCAACGAGGCGGAGATGCCGGTGATTGCCGCCGTATTCCTCAACCGATTGCGGGGCAGAATCCCCCTGCAGGCCGACCCAACTGTAATCTACGGTCTCGGTGACGCCTTTAATGGTAATTTGACCAAAAAACACCTGCGCCAGCCGACTCCTTACAACACCTACACCCAACGCGGCCTCCCCCCCGGTCCAATCGCCAGCCCGGGTGCCAAAGCACTGCAGGCTGTGGTTGCTCCGGCAGCTGTCAATTATCTTTATTTTGTCGCGCGTGGTGACGGCACCCATGCTTTTTCACGAACGCTCAAAGAGCACAACCGCGCTGTTGCAGACTTTCAGTTACATCGCTGATCGGTTAGAATACCGGACATGGCAAAGACCATCCTCATTGCTGAAGATAACGACAGTGTTGCTGCTCCCCTCGAGCAGCTGCTGCAGAAGTCCGGCTACGACACCCGTCGCGCTGTTGATGGTGTCGATGCGCTGCAGAGGATCGTCGCCCAGCCCCCCGATCTGTTGCTGCTCGATCTGAAGATGCCGCGCCTGCATGGCGTCGAACTGCTGAAAAAATTGCGCCAGAGTGATAAGACCAAAGCCCTGCCGGTCGTCATCATGACCGGTGTCTACCGTGGCGACAGTAATATCGCCGCCGCCCGGGCTCTGGGGGTCGATACCTACCTGGAGAAACCGTTTCGGGCCGGCGACCTGCTGGCTGCCATTGCTCGGAATCTTGGGGGCGCCGGCGCCGGAGAGCCCATCGACCGCCACCTGCTGCGCGCGCATTTGAGCCGCTTTTCCGGTGTGCTGAAGTTTGCTATCGGCGGCCGGCAGCAGCAGCTCGGCTTTATTAACGGCCGGCCGGTTTTCATGCGTGCCGGTGTCCAGTACGAAAACTTTGGCGATTTCCTGCGCAAGCGCGGTACGATCAGTGTTGAGGAGTATGCTTACTATCTGAACGCCGGCGAGTGCCGTCAGGAGACCCTGGTTCAGATGGGTTGTCTCGACTGGCCGGAGCTGATGCAGGAGAAACTCTCTTATCTCGGCAGTGAGTTGATAGCCGCTTTTGCCTTTCCCCCTTTTTCCGTCGAATCAACACCCTTGACTCTGCCGCCGCAGATGCAGGTCATATCGGTCAATCTGCCGCGCATCTTTTATGGCGGCTTCCACATGCACCCGCGCGCCGCGGCCTGGCAACAGCTGCGTCAGCGGTACGCCGCGCATTATCCGGTCTTTACCGCCAACTTCTACCAGCACGCGAATTTTCTGGTCCTGCATCAGAACGAGCAGGAATTTCTGCAGTGTCTCGATGGCAAGACGCCGTTGCAGGATTGCCTCGGTGCCGGTGATGCCTTGCTCCCCTTGCTGCAGACCCTGATCAGCCTGGAGATGGTGCAGCTTGCCGCAGAGCCCGCCGTGCACGCCGATGCCGGTATGCCGATGCGGCGCCTGTTCAATCTGCCGGAGACCGACGATACCTCCGACTTCGCCGCGGTGGAACCGCTGGAGAACTTCACCGATCTGGTTGACGAGAGTGAGCGCGATGACGCCGCGATGCCGGCCGCCACTCCGAGTTCGGCACAAAGTGCGGCGCAAGTCCCGTCATCGGCGGACGGTTACGATCTGGCCATCGGCAAAAAAGTGAGACAGACCCTGGCCAAGATCAAAGACAAGAACTACTACGAGATGTTTGATCTGCGGCAGGGGGAGTTCTCCTTCGACAAGCTCAAAAGCAAATACTTCTCCTACACCCACGAGTTCGGCCCTGAGTTGCTCATGCAGCTCTCCGGTGAAGAGGCGAGCCTGGTCGAGGAGATCCTCTCTTTGGTCTCCACCGCCTACAATACCCTGTCCGATGTGGTCAAAAAAGAGCGCTATGACGAGCTCCTCGGCGCTGACCGGGTCGGCCTTGGCCACAAGGGGGACGACACCTTCCAGGCCCAGGTGCAATCGCAGTCGGGCAAGGTGTTTATCGAAATGGAAGAGTGGGACAACGCCATCAAGGCGTTGCAGGATGCGGTCAACTTCGATCCGGAAAACGGCGACTATCTCGCCCATTTGGGCTGGGCGATTTACAAGAACCCGGCCAATGATCGCAGCTCCGCCATGCGCGAACGGGCCCGGCAGATGATCAACCGGGCGCTGACTCTGGAGCGCACCGCCTCCGGGCATGCCTTTAAAGGCTGGTTATTGTTCGATGCCGGACAGGAGAATCTGGCGGAAGCCGAGTTTAATAAAGCTCTGAAAGTCGATGCCCGCAACGGGCTGGCCCGCAAGGGGCTGCGTAGCATGCTGGAGAAGCGCGAGCAGGAGAAGAAGGGACTGTTCCGCAAGATGTTCCGCTAAAAAGGGGTTCGGTTTACGGTTGTTCAGGTGAGGGGACATGGCACACGAAGTGACAAAACACCGCGACCCGCACCGGCTAACAATGCCGGGCGGGTTGTTTTTTTTGAGGGCCGGAAATCGAGTTGATTAACAAGTTATGTGTAAGAAGTTAAATGACAATCACGGGCAATAATTCAACAAAGCTTATCTTCCTGACAGTGGGTTTCGTGACTGCCATCTCAGCCACGTACGTGTGGGTGTTGCCCAGATTTTTTGACGGGTGCAGAACCCATTCAATATTGATTTGTGGTGTAGTAATGGCTGGTGCGTGGGGTGGATATCTCAGCCTGCAATCGTGTTCTGCCGATCGAAAAATCATTCAAGGACTTCTCTGCGGACTTACTATCTCAGTTTTAGTCACAGTGCTTTCTCTTCTGATTATCGTCAATGTGAGAGGCACATAAGAACACAAAATGTGTTGAAGCGGACTGGGTGATTCATAGGTTGTTCACGTAAAAGTTTATACACAATTGGAAGTGCCCGAGTCCAGTCCGCTTTGCTCGGGCCGTTGAGGTTGTAGAAAAACCAACGCAACATTTGAGTCGGTAAAAAACAGGCCTCAAAGTTGCGCTACTATTGATTGTTTTTTTGGAATATTTAATACCCTCAGATTCGAGTGTTTTTGTTCGCTCTGAGGATTCCTTTCAGTCGCGTTATGTGAGAGTGAAATATGGATACTTTTTTAGAGGCTGCAATTCATGAAGCAAAAATAGGGATGGCCGAGGGTGGTATCCCTATCGGGTCTGTACTCGTTATTGATGGCCAAATAGTTGGGAGAGGTCACAACAAGCGTGTCCAAAAAGGGAGTACGACCTTGCATGCAGAAATGGATTGTCTGGAAAACGCGGGACGTATTAAAGCTGCAGATTATCGCCGAGCAACTTTGTACTCGACATTGTCCCCTTGCGATATGTGCAGTGGGGCAGTGCTTCTCTACGGGATTCCCAAGGTCGTTATTGGCGAGCATCATACATTTTGTGGACCAGAGAATTATGTTAGGTCGCGCGGTGTCGAAGTCGTGGTTGTTGATAACCAGGAATGTCGCCAGCTTATGGAGACTTTTATCGAAGATAATCCAGAATTGTGGAATGAAGATATTGGAGAATTGAATCCCACATGACAAATCGCCTGAAAGCACCGGTATAGCGCGCGTCTTGGCCCAGACCTTAGGCTCCCGTGCTGACCACGAAAATTGGTCACCTCGGTCTAGGGGTCAATTGAGTCTGTCTTGCTAGAGTCGGTCGTGAATCGGCGAGATTATCACCCCGCCGGCAGGTCGATGCAGAAGGTGGCGCCACCACCGGGAGTCTCCTCCACCCAGGCATTGCCGCCATAGAGCGAGGCGATGCGCCGTACCGTTGCTAGACCAATGCCGGTCCCCTCGCGCTCTTTTCCCGCTGCGCCGCGATAAAAGACGTCGAAGATCCTATCCCGTTCGTGTTCGACAACTCCCGCGCCATGATCACGCACGTACAGCACCACCCGGCCATCCTTGAGTCGGCTGTCGATCTCAATCGGCCCGCCTTCTGCAGCATAGCGCACGGCGTTGCCGATGTAGTTGAGTAGCAGCTGGTAGAGCAGAGCCGGGTGGGCGGTGACCTTCGGCATGGTGTCGATCTGCACCGTGCTGCCACTGGCAATCAGTTCAAAAGCGAGATCGTCGATCACTCGCCGCGCGACCGGCTCGACCGCCAGCGATTGCGGTGGTTCGCTGATTTCGCCGAGCCTGGCCAGAGAGAGCAGATCACTGAGCAGATCACCCATGCGCAGCCCCTGGTGTGAGATCTCCTTGAGTATGTCGCGCAGATCGTTCGGGATATCGACGAGATTTTGGCGCAGCAGGTCTGCCCCCGAGGTGATGATGGTCAGCGGTGTGCGCAAATCGTGTGAAGCGCTGCGGACGAAGGCGTCGAGATCGCGGTTGGCTCTGCGCAGTTCCTGCTCAATTTTACGGCGTTGCTGCAGTTCGATATCAAGCTCGGCATGGGAGACGGCAAGTTCGCGAAACAGACCTTGGTAAGGGGTGCGCAGGGCGCCAAGAATGATGGCGCGGTAGACCAGTACGATCGATGCGAGCTTCAGCAGGTGACCGGTCAGATTCATCACGCCGTAGACGTCACTGTACAGGGTGAACGCGAGCTCGGAGAGGATGGTCAGGCCGATGGCGGCCAGAAGCAGGTTCAGCAAGCGCCGGTCGAACAGCGCGCGGGCGCGCCAGTCGAGATACGCCGCCAGCGCCAGCAGGGCGCAGATCGTGTACTCGGCACCGATTTTGAAGCGAGTCAGCCCTTGCCCCTCGATCAGACAGTCGGGGAAGATCTCCAGGGGCCAGATCGCCACAGTCAGCGCGGCGCCGGCGGCAATGAAAGCGGTCAACACCCAACCGCTGCGCAGGTGCGACACAGCAACGACACCGGCGGCGGCCAAATAGGCGATGGCTTCTATCCCTCTTGCGGCGATCCAGAACTGGGTGCCCGGGTTGGCGCTGATTCCGGGGAAGATGCCCATCCCCTTGTAGCAGAGGATGTGCAGCAGATCGAGGGTGGCCATGACCAGAAACCCGACCGCCAGCACCACCAGGGCCGGGTTATGGGAGATACGCCGGGTGTGCCAGCCGATGCTGAAGAGAGTGATGGCGGTGGCGACGCTGGCCAGTTCGACCAGGACGTGGAAGAACAGATAATTGATGCGGCTCATCCAGGTCAGGCCGGCGACCGTCAGCACGGTGCAGGTTACGAATATTGCCGTACGGGCCGTTGTGTCAGGAGGGACAACGGTCTGCTCGGACGGACTGTCCATGGCCGGGTCTTTCCTTGTGATGCGGGATCAGGTAAAGTGATTGCAGCCATCTTGATGAGGTTTTGTTATAAATAATCTCACCGGTATTGTAAAGAATATCCATTATTTCCTATGTTTAGTCAGGAGGAGTGATGAGCGGAAATCGACTGGTCTACAGCAGCGAGCAGGGGCGGGTCTGCCCCGAATGTCGTGAAGCGGTGGCCCGCTGCCGTTGTCGCCAGCCGACGGTCAAGGTTCCAACCGACGGTATCGTGCGGGTCGGCCGTGAGACCAAGGGGCGCAAGGGGGCCGGGGTGACAATTATCACCGGTCTGCCTCTGGATGCCGATGGCGTCAAGGCTCTGGCCAAAGAGTTGAAGCAGCGCTGTGGCTCCGGTGGCACCGTGCGACCCGACGGGCTCGAACTGCAGGGTGATCACCGCGATCTGGTGGTGGGGTTTTTGGAGAAGAAGGGCTGGAAGGTTAAGCGGGCGGGCGGCTGATGAAAAGTGAATGATCTGACGGATCCGTCGGATCAATAACCTGAAGGGGGCGACACCGCGGTGTCGCCCCCTTTTTATCGACTTAAAATTCGCGGGTCTTGATCAAGGCCGAGACCGCCTTGAACTCCGGCGTGCCTGCCTGGCGCAGCATCTGGAACAGGGCTGTTTCAGTGGTGGTGATGATGGCACCGGCGCGGCCGGCGTTTTCGACCCCGGACAGATAGTCCTGCTTGCTGCGGGAGCAGATGGCATCCTTGACCAGATGGACCCCATACTCCTCTTCCAGCAAGCCGAGGACTGTCTGGTATACACAGACGTGTGCCTCCATGCCGGTAACCAGAACCTGCCTCCGCCCGGTCGCGGCCAGCGCATCGAGAAACCCCTGGTCGCCGCAGCAGCCAAAACTCACTTTTTCCAGAGCCGGGACCGTCCCTGTGGTCGCCAGCTCTTCGACCGTGTGACCGAGGCCGCGCGGGTACTGCTCGGTGACCAGAACCGGAATCCCCAGCTCTTTTGCCGCCTGCGCCAGCACCTGAATACTGGTCAGCAGTCGCCGGTAGACCTTTTGCGGCATCGCTGGTACCAGGCGTTGCTGAACATCGATAATCACCAGAACGGTCTCGTCCCGTTTCAACCAGAATTTATTCAGATCCATTGCCGCAGTTCTCCTTGTGACAGAGGGAATTTCAGTTCGGGGTGCTGTTATCGGAACGAACCCGTCGTGGCCGCAGCAGCCGTACCGCTCCGGCGGTGAGCAGCAGGACCAGCCCGCTGCCGATCAGGCCGGCGAGGCTGGTGCCGAGTCGCCCGGATTCGGATTGTCCGGACGGGGCATAATCGGGCATCAGGCTGGTCTTCTCCTGCAGTGCCGTCGACAGCTGATGTGGCAGGGTTGCCGGCGCCGCTACCTCTTCATGACCGGTGGCCTGTGAAAGGGCCCATTCGAGGCCATCCGGAAGATCGGAGGCGAACCAGGAGATCAGCCCGCCGGTCAGTGCGGTGCAGAGCAGCAGGGCGATGCCGAGCCGCCGCAGCGACAGGCCGGACTGAGCCTCCGGGTTGATGCCGTTGAGGATGTCGGGCCGGGCTGTGGCGAGAAACAGGACGATGGCGGCTGTCGCCAGCCCTTCAATGGCGCCGATGGCGAGGTGGATCGGTTGCATCAGCAGGGTAAAGGCCGGCAGGGTCAGCTCGGCGACGCCGGAGAGGGTGGTCTCTAAAACGACGGAAAAGGCGCCGAGTTGCAGGCCGACAATGGCGGCGAGCAGGGTACCGGTCAGTAACCGGCCACGTCCGGCCCCCGGCGTGACGATACGCCGGTAGATAAAGGGGTAGGCGATGTAGCAGGGGAAGAAACCGAGATTGAAGATGTTGCAGCCCAATGCCAACAACCCGCCATCGGCAAAAAACAGCGCCTGAACGATCAGAACCGAGGCCAGAGTGAGAAAAGCGGCGTGCGGTCCGAGCAGTATCGCCAGCAGCAGACCGCCGCCGAGGTGGCCGCTTGAGCCGGTGCCGGGGATGGTGAAGTTGATCATCTGGGCGGCAAAGACGAAAGCGCCGAGAACGCCCATTAACGGAATGCGGCGATCGTCGAAAGAGCGGGCCACCCGGTGACTGCCGATGGCAATGGTGCCGGCGGTTGCTGCCCACAGGGTAGCGCCGACGGTGGGCGAGAGCAGAGCATCTGCCATGTGCATGAAACAACTCCTGTGCTACTGGAATGGAAAACGTGCTACGACGTTAGCGCATCAGCACACAAGCTGTCAACCCTTCTTGAAGCGGTTCAGACACCGCGCAGGATGACTTCGCCGGCATAGCGACGGGCGCTGCTGGCGTAATCCTGCAGAATGCTTGCGTCGTGGGGAGGGTGCTCGCGCAGGGTGTCATCCAGGGCGTGGCCCGGCACAAACTGCTGCAACGCCCAGCGCTTTGCGCCAGAGATCGCTTCGCCCATGGCGTCGATGTCGGCAGGCTCGACCAGCCCGGGGACGCAGGTGCTGCGGAATTCGTAATCGATGCTGCTACCCATGACAAGGGTGATAGAGCGCTGCAGGGCGTTGAGGTCGACGGGTGCCGTATGCAGTTCGCCGTAGCGGGCGGGGGCGGTCTTGAGGTCGAAGGCGAGATAGTCGATCAGCCCCTCGGTCAGCATTCGCTCTATCCGGTCCGGGCGCAGACCGTTGGTATCGAGCTTGACCAGCAGGCCCATTGCCTTGATGGCGCGTATCAGGTTGATGCATTCCGGGTCGAGCGTCGGTTCGCCACCGGAGATGACGACGCCATCGATAAAGGTGCGCCGTTGTTCCAGCTCCTGCAGAATTGACGGTAACGGGTAATCCGGGTACTGGTCCGGATCAAGGACCAGGGTCGGATTGTGGCAAAACGGGCAGGTGAGATTACAGCCGCCGAAAAAAATCAGGGAAGCGATCCTCCCCGGAAAATCGAGGAGGCTCGTTCCCTGGAAACCTTTGATCTTCATGCGGCGTTACTTCTTGTCGCTCGTCTCGCCCATGACAAACTCGGTGCGCTCCTTGAACTCCTCTTTTTTGCCCCGGTTCCACTGCTGGACCGGCCGGAAGAAACCGCAAACACGGGAGTAGACTTCGGTTTTCGAATCACATTTGGTTGCCATTTTTTGCCTCCTTTAAAGGAAGGTTTCAGGCGTCAGGTTTCAGGACTATCACTGCTTCTAAAACCTGATACCTGATACCTGATACCTGCTTGCTGCCGTTAAGCTGCCTGGTGGTGCGGGCAGGAAAAATGTTCGCCGGTGATGTAACCGTGGACCGGGCAGACGGTGAAGGTCGGGCTGATGGTGAAATAGGGCAGATGGAAATTTTCGGCGATGCGCCGGACCAGCAGACGGGCGCTGCGCCAGTCTTCCAGGCGCTCACCGAGAAAGCCGTGCAGAACGGTGCCGCCGGTGTACTGGGTCTGCAGTCCGTCCTGATGGGTCAACGCCTCGAACAGATCGGTGGTGGCACCGACCGGCAGCTGGGTTGAGTTGGTATAGTAGGGCTCGTCGGTGCCGGCGCAGATGATGTCGGGGAAACGCTTGCGGTCGGCGCTGGCCAGGCGGAAGCTGGTCCCCTCGGCCGGGGTCGCCTCGAGGTTGTAGAGGTGACCGGTCTCTTCCTGAAAAGCTTCGAGCTGTTTGCGCATGAACTGCAGGGTCTCCACCGCCAGCTCATGGCCGGTGCCGGTGTCGATGCCGCAGCCGATGAGGTTCTGGCAGGCTTCGTTCATACCGAGCAGGCCGATGGTGGAGAAGTGGTTGTGCCAGTACTCGCCGTTGCGGGCGTGGATCGCGCGCAGGTAGAACTTCGCGTACGGGTACAGGTTGCGGTCGGTGAGCCGCTCGAGCACCTTGCGCTTGATCTCGAGGCTCTCGGCGGCCTGATCGACCAGCCGGTCGAGCCGGGCGAAGAAGTCCTGCTCGTCGCCCGCCACGTGCCCGAGCCGCGGCAGGTTGAGGGTGACGACCCCGACGCTGCCGGTCAGCGGGTTGGCGCCGAACAGCCCGCCGCCGCGCTGCGAGAGCTTGCGGGTGTCGAGCCGCAGGCGGCAGCACATCGAGCGCGCGTCCTCGGGCGACAGCTCGGAGTTCACGAAGTTGGCGAAGTACGGGATGCCGTAGCGCGCGGTGACCTCCCAGAGCTTGTCGAGGCGCGGGTCGTCGTAGTCGAACTCGGCGGTGATGTTGTAGGTCGGGATCGGGAAGGTGAAGACCCGGCCCTTGGCGTCGCCCTCGGACATCACCTCGAGAAAGGCGCGGTTGAACAGGTCCATCTCGGCCTGGAAGTCGCCGTAGGTCTCCTCGCGCCGCTCGCCGCCGACGATCACCGCCTCGTCGGCCAGGGTCCTGGGGACCTGCAGGTCGAGGGTGATGTTGGTGAACGGGGTCTGGAAGCCGACCCGGGTCGGGACGTTGAGGTTGAAGACGAACTCCTGCAGCGCCTGCTTGACCTCGCGGTAGTCGAGGTCGTCGTAGCGGATGAACGGCGCCAGGTAGGTGTCCAGGCTCGAGAAGGCCTGGGCGCCGGCGGCCTCGCCCTGCAGGGTGTAGAAGAAGTTGACGACCTGGCCGAGCGCGGCGCGGAAGTGGCGGGCCGGGCGGCTCTCGCACTTGCCGGGGGCGCCGCGGAAGCCCTCGGTGAGCAGGTCCGCCAGGTCCCAGCCGACGCAGTAGACCGCGAGCAGGTTGAGGTCGTGGATGTGGAAGTCGCCCTCGCGGTGGGCGCGGCCGATCTCGCGCGGGTAGATGCGCTCGAGCCAGTAGGTCTTGGTCACCTCGCTGGCCACGAAGTTGTTCAGCCCCTGGAGGCTGTAGGCCATGTTGGCGTTCTCGCTGACCTGCCAGTCGAGCTTGTCCAGGTAGCCGTCGATGAGCTCGGCCTTCATGCTGTTGCCGATCTCGCGCAGCTGGGCGTGCTGCTCCCGGTAGAGCACGAAGGCGCGGGCGACGGCGTACTCGCCGGCGCGCATCAGCGCGAGCTCGACCTGGTCCTGGATCTCCTCGACGTGGAAGTTGCCCGCCGCCGCCTGGCGCCGGGTGAGCGACTCGAGCACCTGGCCGGTCACCTCGGTCACCTTGCGCTGCACGCGCTCGGGCGACATCCCGGTCTCGACCGCGTGGAAGGCCTTGGAGATCGCCACCGCGATCCGCTGCGGGGTGAAGGCGGCGACCGCTCCGTTGCGCCGGGTGACGCGGTGCTGGCTCCAGTCCTGTTCGGCCATCGAGGCGAGAAGACCGGGATCGACCAGACTGCCAGGGAGGAACGAGTCGACGTGCATGCGCTCTCCGAGCCCTCTTCGAGGAGGGCCAGAAGGTGTGGAAACCCGGGGTACGGACGGTCCGGCTATCGATGTCGGGGATTCACGAGATGACACTGCCCGTCGTGTGCAGCGGATCGCCTCGATACAACATCTTGCGGTCGTCTGTAAACTACTTGTCGTCTGGGGACAGCGTCGGATGGGCGGCTTCGTCGGCCGCTGAACAGGGACGTTGGTAGCCCTCCGCCGCGCGAGATTCAAGCCCGGATCTGTAAGTGCGGAGAGCGACTCCGGAAACAGGGAGGGGGCGGTTCCGGACCGGTCCCTGTAGTCCCTTGGCAGCGAAGCCTTGACCAGTTTGGCAGAGACTTCAGGCCCCAGGCTTCAG
>DDWE01000132.1 GCA_002345625.1 Desulfuromonadaceae bacterium UBA2294
AACATCTCGACAAAATCGGAACCGGAAATGGAGAAAAACGGCACCCCGGCTTCGCCTGCAATGGCTCGACCAAGCAGCGTTTTACCGGTGCCGGGCGGCCCCATCAGCAGCACCCCTTTCGGAATGCGTCCACCGAGACGGGTGAATTTCTTCGGATCCTTCAAAAAGGCGACGATCTCCTCGAGCTCGTCCTTGGCCTCGTCAATGCCGGCGACGTCGCTGAAGGTGACCCGTGCATTGGTATCGGAGAGCAGCTTGGCGCGACTCTTGCCGAAACTCATCGCCTTGCCACCGCCGGACTGCATCTGGCGCATGAAAAAGACCCAGACGGCAATCAGCAGGAGGATCGGCCCCCAGGAGACCAGCAGGGTAAACCAGAAGCTGCGGTCCTCCGACGGCTTGGCATCGATCTCCACCCCCTTGGCGCGCAGATCGGAGATCAGGCTTGGATCGTTCGGTGCATAGGTCTTGAAGGTGCTGTCATCGGAATACAGCCCTTCGATATTGGCACCTGAGACTGTGATGCTCTTGACGCGCCCGTCATCAACGGCGGCCAGGAACGTCGTATAGCTGATCGGCTTCTGCTCCTGCCCCTGCTGTGTCATCATGTTGAACAGCATGACCATCACCAGCAGGATGACGAGCCACAGCGCGAGATTTTTATAAAACTGGTTCACCTTACCCCCTGTTATCCAAGTTATGGGCCGGAAGTTTTGAATCGTGCGTAAATACGGCTAATTACCGGTGAAATCTAGCACAGAATCAGCGGTCTAACAAGCGTTCTTCGCCGTCTTTTGGCGATTCAAGCGACATTTTCAACACCGGCGCCCCGGCCTGCGGCAAATCTCCCGCGCAGCGCCGTTGACCGGCCACCCAGAGCAAGCGTTCACCGGACAGCACCAGCGGGGTGCGCCGGCGGGTTTCATGATCGATACGGGCATCGATAAAATAGTCCTTGAGCCGCTTGTGTCCGTCCATGCCGGCCGGCTTAAACCGATCCCCCGGACGGGGCGAACGAACGATCAGCGGGAAAGGGATGGCAGCAGCGGCAAAGAAGGCCACGGTTGCGTCATCCGATACAGTAGCGTGAGAAACGATTTCAAGTCGTAACCATATACCGGTCGGCAGCGCGTAGACTCCGGGCTCCGGGATGAGCAGGGAATACTCGAACAACTCCGGCGGTGAGACGGCAACCAGTAAGCGGTCGTAACGGCGCGCCACCCAGAGGCCGGGAAGAGCAAGCTGCGCCTGCGGACGAGGAGCAATGAGCAGACCATCAAGCTGGTCGAGATGGCCGGCGTCGATGCGCATCAGGTCACCGCGTACCCGCACCAGCAGCCCACGCAACACGCGACGGCGCAAAGCCGGCGACTCCTTCAGCAATGCAGGAATCGACACATCCAGACCATCCGCAGTGTCGCAAATTTCTGCGTCAAGAAACGCGTCCACCCGCTGTTGCCAGTCGGCTTCCTCCAACGCCACCTGCGCACCGAGACGGCGCAAAGCGTCAGAGATAGTGGGGTTAAACTGCTGCAACTCTGGCAGAATCTGGTGACGAATCCGGTTACGGCTATAAGCGAGATCAGCGTTGCTGGCATCTTCACGCCACCCCTGTCCCTGCACCGTCAGCCAATCGCGCAGTTCAGCCCCCCGGAACGGCAGCAGCGGCCGGATGTACACCCCCTGCCGAGGCAACATACCGGCCAGGCCGCCAACCCCGGTTCCGCGCAGCAGACGAAACAGGATAGTCTCGGCCTGATCATCGGCATGATGCGCCAGGGCGACCGATGTGCAACCCAGCTCCTGCGCAACCTGCGCAAAAAAACGCCGGCGGGCGAAGCGCCCCGCCGCCTCCACCCCCTCGCGCCGTTCAGCCGCCAGGGCTGCAACATCAACCACCTCCAGCGACAGCGGCACTTGCAACCGGGCGCAAAGATCGGCGACAAACTCTGCATCGGCTGTGCTTTCCGGGCGAAGACAATGATTGAGGTGGGCAACATGCAGGACAAAAGGGAAAACACCTGACAGACGATACAGCAACAGCAACAACGCCACCGAATCAGCACCACCGCTGACCGCGCACAGCACGGTGTCGTGTGGCGCGATCAGGGGTTGTCGAAGAAGGCTTTGTTCAAACCGCTGCAGCATTGAGCCAGTTCCTTGTCATTCATCGTGCACAAAATACAAACGCCCCCTCCTTGCACCGGAGGGGGCGTTTCTGATGGTGGCGGTGCAGAGATTCGAACTCCGGACACTGCGGATATGAGCCGCATGNNTCTAACCAACTGAGCTACACCGCCTTGTAGATGACTTTTTTTCTTTTAAATCAGTATGTTGCCAAGACCGGAACAAATATCGGTCAGCCAGCAGGCGCTTTTTATATAACAAGGCCCCAGCACTGTCAAGCGGAAAGACACACAGGGCCACCTTCAACACAACATCGCCCATCAAGCTGCCCAGACCCCATGCGACCTACGTTGCAGGACCCCTGAACAGCACCGACCCGAAGCAGCCCACCCTATCTGCCCGCGCAGAAAAAGCCAGAAGAAGGAGCCTCTTGATAACGACCGCACCATAAGCAGATTGACACCACGCCCTAAGGTCAGAGACCCACCTCGACCCTGTTACGCCCGCCATGCTTGGCCTTGTAAAGAGCGCGATCCGCGAGACTGACCATATCGTCAACGATCTCAACCTCCGACCCGGGGAAACTGGCGATGCCTGCGCTGATCGTTAATTTCAGCGATTCGAGTTCGTCAGGAAAAAACATTATTTCGATCTGATTGCGGATTCTCTCTGCAACAATAAACGCCTGTGCAGAATCGGTATCGGGTAGCAAAAGGGCAAATTCCTCGCCCCCATAGCGGGCGGCCAAATCATAAATCCGTGTCGCAGATTGCAGTCGATTCGCGACGGCAACGAGAACTTCGTCACCCAAAAAATGCCCGAATCTGTCATTAACATTTTTAAAATTGTCAACGTCGAGCATAACGAGGGAACAAGGTTTCCCAAAGCGCTGGCTCCTGCTGAGCTCTCGTGTTAATGCCTCGAACAGACAGCGGCGATTACTCAACCCGGTGAGCGGATCAGTATTGGCAAGCGTTTTCAACTGATCCTGCAACATCTTTATTTTGAGCTGAGTCTTGACCCGGGCAATCAATTCCTGCGGATCAAACGGCTTGGTCACGTAATCACTCGCCCCAAGCTCAAGACCATGAACAACATCTTTCTGCTCGCCGTTGCTGGTCAGCATAATCACTGGCAGATCTGCATACTGTGTCTCGGCACGCAAGATGCGCAAAACCTCGAAACCGCAAATTCCGGGCATATTCACGTCACACATAACAACATCAACAGGCAGATTCCGCAGCAGCTCAAGACCAGCCTCACCATCGACCGCTTCATGATAGGAGGCAAAGACCCCCTCCTTCTTCAACAAGGTGACAATAGCCTCCCGAGCTGTTTTTGAGTCATCAATAACAAGAACTGACGCGCCCATAATAACACCTCGTTGAGCAGAAAGCGGGGTCTCGGCCCTAACAATACAAGTGGCCGGTAAATGCGCAAAGGCAAAAAACGCTATCAGCATCGTACGTGAATAAGAACCAGCGCTCAGAATCTTCGCAGGTGCTTAAAAAAAATCTCAGCCTGCAGTGGAATTAATCAAGCAGCGCATCAATCACATCAAAATCGAACCGCTTCTCCGCCAGCTGCTGGATCAACTCGATCTTGTGTGTATCCTCAGCGGTGATTTTGGAGACATCATCGTTGATCATCTCGAACACCTCCGAGGTACTACGCCCGGCACGCATGTAAGGGATGCCGCTACGGTCGAGGATCTTCTGGCTGATGTGGCTGATGCTGCCAACACCGGGAACGATGATCCCGGCGAGCTTATCCTGGTATTCGGGAATCTGGTACAGATTGGCCAGAGTGACCAGTAGTTCGTCGCGGCTGCTGTTGACAATCACCACTGATGATTCGCGCAACAGTTCGGCCACCCGCTGAGTCGAGGCAGCACCGATCTGCACATGATGGATGATGCGCTGTGCCTCCTCTTCCGTTGCCTTTATAGGGATACCAAGGACGGCACCGATCCGGCGCAGGGTCGGGTTGGCGAGAATCGGCTGATAGTTGAAGCCGCCGATGATGCGAAACGGTGAATCCTTGAATGCCAGAGCGAGGTAATGCAAATTGCGTTCGCGCTTGTCCGGGGTGATCTTGTTGGCAAGAATCGCCTTGACCGAGACCTGTTCCTTCTCGAACAGGGCGAGATTGAGATGTACGGCGTCGACGACGTTGCCGAGGCCTCCGCCGGCGACCATGATCACCGGCGCACCAGCTTCGCGCGCCACCTGAGCGTTATTAAAACCGAGGATCGAGCCGACCCCGGAATGACCGGCCCCTTCGATAATCAAAAAATCGTTTTTGCGATCGAGCTCTTCAATCCCCGAGAGCATCTGGTCGCGAATCGAATCGTGCGACAGGTTGCCTTCGAGCAACGCCCGTGTGTCACCGGGACGCAGGACAAATGGTGACATGGCCCGCAGGTCGTCTTCGAGGCCAAAGATCCGGGCCATGACAATAGCGTCCTTGTCGGCGAGCATGCCGTTATACTCGGCCGGCTTCGGGCCGATCGGCTTAACAAAACCGACGCGTTTGTACTTTTTGCGCGCCATGCGCATCAGGGCGATGCTGGTGGTTGTCTTGCCACAGTTCTGACCGGTTGCGGTAATAAAAACCTTGCGCGCCATATAGCGACTCCCTTTTGTAGCGTTACAATGATAAGGATGCGTGCATTTTCCACCAATTGAGCCAAAACCTGAAGTAGAAAAATTCACGGCGAACTTTATTAGCGGACAAAGGAACGACGAATTCGGCATCCCCTGTGCAGTTCATTAATTGAGGATAACGCCCGAACCGGAAAAAGCGAGGAAAAACATGAAGACTGCACTGATTGTCGATGACGAGCCCATGATCCGCGCCCAGGTGCGTGAAGTTGTTGAAAACTATGGATTTTCAAACATTATCGAAGCCGACAACGGCGCCGAGGCGATCACTCTTGCCCGCCTGCACTCGCCACTGTTGATCGTCATGGATGTTTCTATGCCTGTGCTGGACGGCATCACTGCTGCCGAAAAAATAGGCAAAGAACGCCCCGTCCCCATCGTTTTACTGACGGCAATGGCCGATGCGACGACCATCGAGCGGGCCCGATTGGCCGGGGTGATGAATTTTATCGTCAAACCGTTTCGCGGTGAGCAACTGTTTCCGGCCATCGATCTCGCCATCCATCAGTTCGTTGAGGTTTCAACCCTGCGGGAAGAGGTAGCGAGCCTGACCGATACCCTGGAGACCCGCAAGCTGGTGCAGCAGGCAAAGAACGCTCTGATGCGTCAGGGTCTGTCGGAACCGGCGGCACACAAAAAACTGCAGCAGATCGCCATGAGCAAACGCAAGACGCTGCGACAGGTTGCCGAGGCGATCCTGCTCGCAGATGGCGACTGAAACTGTGAAGAGCCGTTTCACGCAACGCCGCGACGACGCAAC
>DDWE01000061.1:0-667 GCA_002345625.1 Desulfuromonadaceae bacterium UBA2294
TGCTGCTCGACGAGCCGGCGGCCGGTATGAACCCGCAAGAGACGCGCGAACTCGATGAGCTGATCGTGCGGCTTCGTGACCGGATGGGGCTGGCTGTTTTGCTGATTGAGCATGATATGCCGCTGGTGATGAATATCTCCGACCGCATCTATGTCATGGAGTACGGCAAGCAGATCGCCAGCGGGACGCCACAACAGATCCGCCATAATCCACAGGTGATCGAGGCTTATCTCGGGGAGGGCGGCGATGCTTGAGGTTCGCGGCCTGTCGACCGCCTACGGTAATATTCAGGCCCTGCATGAGGTCAATCTGAGCATTGCCGCCGGAGAAATTGTCACCCTGATCGGTGCCAACGGCGCCGGCAAGAGTACGACGCTGATGTCGTTGTGTGGTATCGTTCCGGCACAAAGCGGAGACATTGTCTTCGACGGTGAGTCGATTCTCGGCCTGCCGGCCGAGCAGATTGTCGCCCGCGGTCTGATACAGGTGCCGGAGGGGCGACGGATCTTCCCGCAGATGACGGTTCTGGAGAACCTGCAGATGGGCGCCTACCTGCGGCGTGACGGAGAGGGGGTGCAACAGGATCTGACCATGGTCTGCGACCTGTTTCCGATCCTTGCCACGCGGCGCCAGCAGCTGGGGGGGACCCTCTCCGGCGGCGAACAGC
>DDWE01000061.1:740-22144 GCA_002345625.1 Desulfuromonadaceae bacterium UBA2294
GTCCGGGACCACGGTTTTCCTGGTCGAGCAGAACGCCAATCAGGCGTTAAAGCTGGCACATCGTGGCTACGTGATGGAGAATGGTTGTATCACCCTGACCGACAGTGCTGCCCGCCTGCTGGGGGATGAGGCGGTGCGCAAGGCCTACCTCGGCTTGTGACAGCGGGTGATTTGTGTGGGTTGATCCGGAGTTCTGACCGGTCGGTTTGGCGGCAGCAGACTGAAAGAGCAGACAAGGAGCTGTAGATGACAACATTGCCGGTGGTCAAGTCACCCGGTGGCGGGATGCGTATCCTGCTGGCTGAGGACAATCTTGACAACCAGAAGTTGCTGCGGCTGATGCTTGAGGCTGATGGATATCGGGTCGATGTGGCCGACAACGGGCGGCGGGCTATCGAATCGTTGCGTCAGGCCCGCTACGATGTGGTCCTGATGGATATCCAGATGCCGGAGATGGATGGTCTCGAAGCAACGCGTGCGATCCGCGCTGATCGCAGCGGAGATTTCAACCCGCAGATTCCGGTCGTGGCGGTGACCGCCTATGCCATGACCGGCGACCGGGAAAAGGTCCTCGCCGCCGGCATCGACGAGTACCTGGCCAAGCCGATCAAGTGGAGCGATCTACGCTGTCTTCTGGAGCGTTTGCGCGTCACTGCTATCGGCAATAATGTTTGACTTGTACGCACGCCTCGGGGTAGAAATCGAGGAAACGACCTGCTATTTTGGATGCTATGGAAAACGCGCGCGAAGAAGTTAAAGAGTTACAGATCGGCCAGAAGGTGCGGCGTTTGCGCCAGGACAAGCGCATGACGCTGCAGGATCTCGCCGATGTCACCGGTTTGTCGAAGCCGCTGCTGTCGCAGGTGGAGAATGAGCAGGTGATTCCGCCGCTGGCGACGCTGCTGCGTATTGCCAAGGCCCTCGGTGTCGGCCTGCATTTCTTCTTCCAGGAAGAGGGGTCACGTAAGTGTATCTTCGTCCGCGCCGGAGAAAGCCGCAAGATGCCGCGACGCAGCGTGCCGGGCGGGATCGACCCCCCTTATGCCTACCACTCTCTGGCCTATGGCAAGAAGGGGAGCAATGTCGAGCCGTTTCTGGTTGAGTTTGAGGCCAGGGAGCTGGTGCCGGAGATGCTGGTCAGCCACGACGGCGAGGAATTTCTGTTTCTGCTCGATGGCGAGCTGATCTTCCACTACGGCGACCAGATCATGCGCATGCGCCCCGGTGATTCGGTCTGCTACGATTCGAATGAGCCGCATTGTTATATTGCGGTCAGCCAGCAACGGCCCCGCGCCGTGGCGGTGATTTACGCACGGCCCTGAGCGGCGTCCTTAAAACAACCCCGACGGCAACGAACATGGGAGGTGTGACGATGGCAAAGATTGGAGTTCTGCTCTCCGGTTGCGGTGTTTACGACGGCAGCGAAATTCACGAGGCGGTCATCACCCTGCTGGCGATCGACCGTGCCGGCGCTGAGGCTGTCTGTATGGCACCGGATGTGGCGCAGATGCATGTGGTCAATCACTTAAGCGGCGAGCCCACCGCTGGTGAATCACGCAACGTGCTGATTGAATCGGCGCGTATCGCCCGTGGCAACATCAAAAACCTTCAAGAGGTCACGATCGCCGATTTCGACGCCCTGATCCTCCCCGGCGGTTTTGGCGCCGCCAAGAACCTCTGTGATTTTGCAGTCAAAGGGCCTGACTGTACGGTCAACCCCGACGTTGCCCGCCTGCTTAAGGCGACGGTAGCGGCAAAGAAACCGCTGGCTGCGGTCTGTATCGCCCCGGCGCTTCTGGCCAAGGTTCTCGGCCCTGACTACGCACCGCAGTTGACCATCGGCACCGACGCCGGCACCGCCGGTGCCGTTGAGACCATGGGAGCGAAGCATATTAACTGCCCGGTGCGCGAATGCGTGATCGACGAGAAACACAAGATCATCACTTCGCCGGCCTATATGCTCGCCGGTCGCATCAGCGAGGCGGCCGATGGTATCGAGAAGACGGTCAAGGCGCTGATCAAGATGCTCGGCTAAAGCACGCGATAATCGTTAGCGGTCGGCTTGCCGACCGGGTGAAATCGGTTAAACTTCTGGCTCATTTCAACCAAAAACCACGAGCCGCCCTGCGCGAACAAAGGAGAACTGCGATGACTAAGTACCGCTGCATGATCTGTGATTACATCTATGACCCGGAACTGGGTGACCCCGATAGTGGCATTGCCCCCGGTACCGCTTTTGACGATATCCCGGAAGATTGGGTCTGCCCGCTGTGCGGCGCCGACAAGAGCAACTTCGAAGAGATGTAATAAGTAACGCATCCGGGAGGTTTCCCGGCGCAGAATGATGAAGCGGGCCGGGGTTCTCCCCGGCTCGTCCCTTTTTGCTCTTGAGGGTTCGACGCCTGAAAAAAGCCAAAAGCAGACCTTGTCTCACACGGAGCCACAAAGAACACCAAGGGTTAACCTGAAATCAGATTTGTTTCCTTTGTGGCTTTGTGTCTTGAGTGAGCGTAAGTGAACGGGCGTGAGGCCGGTTTTGATCTTGCTTTTTTGGGGTAGTCAGCGTTTTTGTAAAGAAAGGCCACAACAATGACCGACCCGGCGGGGCGCAAGCCCGATTGGCTCAAGGTGAAGATGCCCGGTGGCGACGGTTACCGGCGTATCGACCGCTACCATCGGCAGATGGGGCTCAACACCGTCTGCCGCAGCGCCGCCTGTCCGAACCAGGCTGAGTGCTGGGCGCAGGGGACCGCCACCTTCATGATTCTCGGTGACCGCTGCACCCGCGGCTGCGCTTTTTGCAACGTCATCGGCGGCGAGCCGCTGCCGCCCGATCCGCTCGAAGCGCAAAAAGTCGCCGACGCCATCGCCGAACTCAAGCTGACCCACGCTGTCGTCACCTCGGTCACCCGCGACGACCTCCCCGATGGTGGTGCCGCCCAGTTCGCCGCTTTGATTGCCGCGGTGCGCGCCATCGCGCCGGACTGTCGCATCGAACTGCTGATCCCCGATCTTGCCGGCAACACCGATGCGTTGAAAACCATCCTCGACGCCGGCCCCGACATCCTCGGCCACAACCTTGAAACCGTGCCGCGTCTTTACGCGCAGGCCCGCCAGGGGGCCGACTACCGGCGCTCGCTCGACCTGCTCGCCGCAACCGCACAGATCGCACCGCAGATCCCGACCAAGTCAGGGCTGATGCTCGGCCTCGGCGAAGAGGATACCGAGATCGAAGCGGTGCTCGCCGACCTGCTTGAAGCCAACTGCCGCCTGCTCACCCTCGGCCAGTACCTGCGCCCGACCCGCCAGCATCTGCCGGTCATGCGCTACCCGACCCCGGCCGAGTTCGACGCCTGGCGCGACAAGGCGCTGGCCATGGGCTTCAGCCACGTCGAGTCGGGACCACTGGTGCGGTCGTCTTATCATGCGCGGGAGCAGTTTGAGTCTTCGAGTGGATAAAGCCAGTCCACTGTAGACAAAACGGCCGCCCCGAAAAGGGCGGCCGTTGATTTTTGCGGACATTAAAATAGGTACTGCGTTCCAATTTAAAATTGACGTCCTATTGTTTCTGCTTTCTGTAATTCATTGGGCCCCTATTAATCACCACTGCTGAGACGACAACGGTCGTGCTGTTGATATAACCAGTCAGGACAATAAAATGATGGACATCTGTCTCAACCTCGGGTGATTATTTTCTCGTCATGCAGGGACGTAGGATTCTCACAATACCTTAAATTTTCTGCACGCAATACCATTTAAGACACCTTTTTCTTTGACCTTGTTGTCAATTGGCAATACTTTTTATGTTGGTAAATTCGATTGCAGGGGCTCAAAAATGATCAGGACGATCAACCTTATCGCTGTCATTGGCTTCTTCCTGGGCATCTTGCTGGCTGGTCCGGCCAATGCCGTTGAACAACCGCTGGAAGTCTCCCCGCCGCCTGCATCCGCTCCAGTCCTTCCGGCGGCTGTGGACAGCAGCCCGGCCGAGCCCGCGTCACCACCTGACAACATGGTCGTGCTGAACCCTGACAGTCAACCTGTCGACCTGGTGATCCGCAACCGCAAAATCCTCACCCTGCGTGCTGATGTTGCAGGCGCGAATCCACAACAGCGGGTCAATACTTTGCAACAGAATTTTGCCGGTGCGGTGTCCGGGAGAGGGCTTTCTGAACCGACGGTCAAGGCATTTCCCCCCTACGGCTTCGTCATACAGATTAACCATGTAAATGTTGCAACCATCGCTTATCTCGATCTCGATCCACTTGGAAATAAGCCCCATGACCAAGTCGTTGCCGAAACGCTTGAGATCTTCTCGCAAATTCTGGCCGAAATTCGCGAAGAACAGAGTACAGGGCAAATGCTCAGGGCTGTTGGGTTCGCGCTGCTGGCAACCTTCGCTCTGGCCCTGGCCAGCGGGCTTCTGGCCTTCATCCGTAAACAGCTGCTGCGTTTTCTGGAGAGCAAGGTTGAAACCACCTCCGGTCATCTGGCCCGAATCACCCGGCTTGATTTCCGCAAGGTGGCCGTTTTGGTCCGTCGGGGGATTACCTTTACCGTCGTCGTCTTGATTATCTTTCTGGTCTGCACCTGGCTGGCATATGTGCTTAAACAGTTCCCGTATACCCGCCCCTGGGGGGAAGGGGTCTGGACCTACGTACTGGGAACCTTGCGCAGTATGGGGCTGGTCGTTGTCCATGCCTTGCCGAACCTGTTCAAAATCGTCCTGATTTTTCTCTTTGCCCGCCTGATCGCCAGGCTGGGCTCAATGCTGTTCGAGGCGGCCGAAGCCGGCAGGATCACGCTTCCCGGAGTCTTCCCTGAGACGGCGCGGCCGACGCGGCGTATCTTCGTGGCGATTGTCTATGTCCTTGCCTTGGTCGCGTGCTACCCCTATCTACCCGGTAGCGGAAGTGATGCGTTTAAGGGGATGACCGTCCTGATCGGTCTGATGATTTCCATGGGGGGCTCGGGAGTGATCAATCAGGCGATGAGTGGTCTGGTTCTGATGTACACCCGTGCGCATCAGGTCGGCGATTATGTTCGCATCGGCGAGACCGAAGGGGTGGTCACCGCCCTCGATATGCTGGCAACCAAGATTCGCACCAGTAAAAGGGAGGAAGTTACAATTCCAAACTCAGTGGTGTTGGGCACAGCCACCAAGAATTTCACCCGATTGGCAGGCAAAGATGGCGTCATCCTGCATACCGCGGTTACCATCGGTTATAATGCCCCATGGAGGAAGGTCCACGAGATTTTGGTCGAGGCAGCCAATCGGACGGACGGGCTGAAGAAGCAGCCCCCTGCGTTTGTCATGCAAACCGCCCTGTCGGATTTTTATGTCGAGTATCAGCTCAATGCCCATCTGGAACATCCGGAGACGCGGATGGCTGTACTTGGCAAACTACACAGCAACATTCAGGACACGTTCAACGAGGCCGGCATTGCCATCGTCTCACCACATTACGAGGCCGATCCGGCGAACCCGATGCCCCCGGTGACGACGACGTGAAACGGCACCATCTCGCTGAGACTTGATTCATTCTCTATTGGCGATACGAAAACCGGTGTGTTTTTGATAGAGGTGCTCAGACCGTTTTAGGGCTATTGTCCGTGTCCACTTTTGTGGATAGGGCTAGCCGACGGTAGCCGTAATAACTAACAGGGCGATGCAGGACGTGGTCGTCCAATAAATTGGCTGCAGCTGATGGTTTTAACAACGTCAGTTGAAACCTTGATTCTAAAGTTAATAACGGAGGATGAAATGAAAACTAGATACAGAATAACAAATGCCCTGGCCGTGTTTTTTGCAGCTACCATGGTGTTCGGGCTCACGACCCTGAACGCCGCCGCCGAGGAAAAGGCCGCAGATGATTCAGCCGAGCTGGCAAAGAAGCTGTCAAATCCGATCGCCGCCCTGATCAGCGTGCCAATAAAGTTAGACTGGGATACCGGCATCGGCAATACTGACGCGGATCGTTCAACGTATACGATTCAGCCGGTTATTCCGCTCGAGCTCAACGCGAAATGGAATGTGATCTCCCGGACCATCGTGCCGGTCCACATCGATGCTGAATCCCCTGTCGCAGGTGGTAGTGATAACAACGGCATGGGCGACATCCTGCAAAGTTTTTTCATCTCGCCAAAGGCGCCGACCGCCAGAGGATGGATCTGGGGCGCCGGACCGGCGTTATCGCTGCCCACTGGCTCCGATGGCCTCACTACGGATAAATTCAGCGTAGGACCGACGGCCGTGATGCTGAGACAAGACAACGGCTGGACCTTTGGAGCGCTGGCCAACCACCTGTGGTCGATCTCCGGTGATGCTGCCCGGCCAGACGTCAATGCGACCTTCCTGCAGCCGTTCGTTGCGTTCACCACGAAAACCTACACGACCCTGGGCCTGAATACCGAGTCTTCCTACGACTGGAGGACCAAGGACTGGACCGTGCCGATCAACGTGACCCTCAGCCAAATGCTGAAAATCGCCGAGAAACCGATCAGCCTTCAAATCGGATATCGCAACTATGTCGATGCGCCGAAGGGGGGACCGGATTGGGGACTAAGGTTCCAGATAACGTTCCTGTTTCCGAAATGAGTTGTGGCTTTTCCGCAACACACAGGCATCCCGGAAAAGAGTTGAATAGACGTTGTTGTAGATAATGCGGCCGCCCTGACTGGGCGGCCGTTTTATTTTCTCCTGACATTAAAATCGGGCATGTGGCTGTCATTTCCCAAGGGTGTTTTCACGGAATATGTAGACGTGGAAAATGGGGACATAATATCGATTCTATCTTGGCCCGGAATCGAGCTCATTGACGTCTACATCGAAGCGGCACCCTTTCCATCAGCCCTTCTTCCGACAAGCTTTCTCCAACTGCTCCGGATGTCCCGCCATGATCAGAATATCGCTGTCGCGGATCACCCGGTCCGAAGGCGGGAAGGGGATGAAAGTGTCAGTCAGGACATCCTTGATGCCGAGGACGTTGACCTGGAAGCGGCTGCGCAGGTCGAGTTGCATCAGGTTCTTGCCGATGAAATCTTGTGGCGGCGCGGTTTCGGTCAGGGAGAAGTCGTCGCCCAAGGGGAGGTATTCGAGCACGTTCGGCGACAGCAGCCGACGGGCGGTGCGGATCGCCATGTCTTTTTCCGGGAAGATGACGTCGCTGGCGCCGACCTTCTCCAGGATGCGGCCGTGGTCCTCGCTGATCGCCTTGACCAGGATGCGTTTAACTTTGAGTTCTTTGAGGTAGAGGGTGATCAGCGTCGCCACATGTGAGCGGTCGCCGGTTGAGATGACCACCGCATCGAGGTCAGTGAAGCCGTGCGTAACCAGAAACTCCTTGCTCGCCGCATCGCCGACCAGCGCAACGGAGGCGAGGTCCTTGACCTTCTGCACCTGAGCGCGGTCGGCATCGACCACCAGCACCTCGTGCCCCTCCTCAAACAGGACGCGGGCAACATGAACCCCAAAATTCCCCAGGCCAATCACTCCGTAGCGTGCCATATGAAATCCTTTTTTTAGCGGACGCAGATCACATCTGATCAGGTCGGATCAAGCGTTTCTTAAAGATAAAACCTTGCTTTTTGTTTGATCCGCGTTCATCAGATTTGATCTGCGTCCCAATAATGATCTTGTCTTTTGCCGTCACAAGCGCGTTAGCCAATCATAATGTTTTCCTGCGCATACTCGGCGCTGTTGCTGCGTGTCCGGCGCACCACGGCGAAGGCAAACGACAGCAGGCCGATGCGGCCGACGAACATGAGCAAAATGACGATGATCTTCCCCCATGCGCCCAGCTTGGCCGTCGCACCGAGGGAGAGGCCGACGGTGGCAAAGGCCGAGACCACCTCGAACGTGTAGTCGAGAAAAGCGCCGCGACTTTCGGCAAACGACAGGCCCGGCAGCTGGACGGACAGCAGCAGAAACGCCATTACCGTCAGCCAGAGCAGGGCGAGCATGACCAGGGTCATGGTCTTGTTTGCCGTCTCCTCCGGCAGGGTGCGCTTGAAGATGTTGATGGTGCGCGACCCCTTGAGCCGGCTGTAGAGCATGGCGACAAACAGGGCGAGGCTGGTGGTTTTGATGCCGCCGCCGGTCGAGCCGGGCGAGGCGCCGATGAACATCAGCACCATCATCAACAGCAGGGTCGGTACTTCGAAGGTGTTCAAATCGACAGTGTTGAAACCGGCGGTGCGGGCCGAGACCGACTGAAACAAGGCGCCCCAGAAGCGTTCGGCGAACGGTGCCGCGTGGTAGGCTGAAGCGCCTTCGAGACAAAAAATGCCGATGGCGCCGCCGACGATCAGCACCAGAGAGGTGACCAGCACCAGTTTGGTGTGCAGCGACAGCCGCCGTCTGCGACCGTGCTTTTGCCGGGCGCGATCGAGCAGCTCGCGGATGACCAGAAAGCCGATGCCGCCGAGGATGATCAGTGTCATGATCACCGCGTTGACCAGCGGGTGGGCGCGGTAGCCGATCAGGCTGTCGGGGAACAGGGAGAAGCCGGCGTTGCAAAATGCGGAGATGGAGTGAAACACCGCCTGGTAGAGTCCGTTGGCCAGACCGAATTGTGGCACAAAGACAATAGCGAGGAGCACGGCGCCGATCCCCTCGATGATCAAGGTCAGGTGGATGACGTCGCGTACCAGCTCATGCAGGGAGCGCACCGGAGTGTGCATCAGGGTTTCGTGAAGAATCCAGCGATCGCGCAGCCCGACGCCGCTGCGCAGATAGACAAACAGGTAGACCGAAAAGGTGGTGATGCCGATGCCGCCGAGCTGGATCAGAGCCAGAACCACGGTCTGCCCGAACAGGGTCAGGCGACTGCCGGTATCGACGACGACCAGGCCGGTGACACACTGGGCGGATGTTGCGGTGAACAGGGCGTCGAGAAAGGGCAGGACCGGCTGCGCCGCCCACGGCGTCGCCAGGGCGAGGGTGCCGGCGAGAATCGCGGTGGCGTAGAAGAGGATCAGGGCGTTGGCCGGCGTCAGGTTGCCGGGAGATAGACGCTGCAGGAGTTTCACGCGTATCCTTATCTGAGGCCGGAAGTCTGCTCAAAGGTCCGTCTGCCGCAGCAGTCTAGCGCACTTTGGCCGCCGAATAAACCCTGACGTTCATCACTCTCCCCCTTTAGACTTGTCAGCGACCGGTCGGGCGGCTACCATGACCGGGACAACCAATCTGTACGGAGCCTTCTGTTGGTCGATACCGCTGAAAAAACCATGCTGATCATCCGTCAGCGCCCGACGCAAGGGGCGGAAGACGATGAAATCCTCCGGCAGTTGACCGGCTATAGCGGTGTCGATGCCTACACGGCACGCCAGCGCCTGCGCGGCATCGGCCTGGTGATGATGGCCACCGGGACGCGGACCAAAATGGACGATTGCGCCGCCCTGCTGCGAAGCGGCGGCTATGAGTCCTGGGTTGTCGCTCCGACTAGGCCACGTTTTCCGGCTCGGCGTCTGGTCGGACTGGAGCGGGGCAAGGATGCGCTTTTGTTGCGGACCACCAAAGGGGACGTTGTTCTGCGGCGTGGCACGCAGGTGGTCGCTGTTCTGGCTGAACTGACCGGTGCGCTGGAGGCCCGTCTCGGCAAGCGGTTGTGGGCGAGTACCGTTTACCGCGGGACAGCCGAGACGGCACCTCTGGAGGAGAAGGAGATTCGCCGGACCATTCTCATGGGGACGCCGGTGTTCGATATCTATCTGCTTGAAGCGGGTGCGGTGACGACATGCGTGCGCGCCTGGCCGGGCCGGTTCGATCCCAAGGGTCTCGGCGCACGCGCCGGGCTCAGCTCCCGATCGAATCTGGATCTGCTGGTGCAGCACGTTGCGGCGCTGGCGGCTCCGTACGTGCTGCACACCCATTTCGGTCTGTCGCAGCTCCCGGGGTGCCGGATCGTGCGGGAGTCGGAGGGGAAAGACTGGCAGGAGGTCACCCTGCGCAATGTGACACGGTTCGGTTGGTTGATGACCGATCTGGCTCTGCAGCCTCAGATTGCGGCTCCGGTCGCGGTCGAACCGGAGGTCAGTGCCGGAACTGTCGCCGCCGGAGTGTTGCTCGGTCGTCCTGATCTGGCCGTTGTTGCCGGCAGCGTCGAACAGCATCCCGGTCTGCGCGAAGTGGCTGCAGAGATCGATCAGGCTCTGGAAAATGAAACGGCGCCGGCTGCGACCGAAGTTGCGCCCGAAGCGAGCGGTTTGCCGATGCCACCGATGCCCCCGGAGACCAGCGGTATCCCCTGGCGTATCATCGGCAGTGCGCTGGGCGGCTTGATCGGTTACGGTGTGCTGCATTTCAATGTCGGGCAAAAGACTTTGTGGAATCTGCTCGGTTATGGAATCGCCAGCGGTCTGCTACCGGCAGTTTGTACCGTCACCCTGTTCGGATTGGCCTTCAACCGCTTTCGGCTCAAGCGCCTGATCGAAAACACCCCGACCAGTCGCATCCGTTCTCTCGCGATGGGTCTGGTCGAAGTCCATGGTTACGCCCGGCGTAAATACTCTCTGGTGGCGCCGATGTCACAAACCCCCTGTGTCTGGTACCGGGTGCGCTGCTATCGGCGGCAGGGGGATAACTGGCGGCTGATCAGTGATAACAACAGCGGGCATGTGCCGTTTCTGCTTGAGGATGCCACCGGCCGGGTGACCATCGACCCTGCCCGGGCGATGATTCGCGCCGGCAGTCGCAGCGAAAGCGGCGGCGCAGCCGCCAGCCTCAGTTTTCTGGTGAATGACGCAAGCGTCAGTGACGAGAAGTGGATCGAAGAGAAGATTGCTGAGGGCGAAGCCCTCTACGTGCTCGGTAGCGCCAACGTGATCAAGGGCACCGGCAAAACCCTGCATGAACGCAAGCTCGAGCGACTGCGCGAGCTCAAGACCGATCGTAACGCCCTGCACGCTTACGATAGCGATGGTGATGGGCAGATCAGCGAGCAGGAGTGGCAGACCGCCCGTGAATCGGTGGAAGATCAGGTGGCGCGCGAGCACCTGGCCGAGAAACTGATGGCGCAAAAGACCGAGGAGACCACGGTCATCGGCCGCTCCGCCTACCGCACGCACCCCTTTGTCGTTGCCGCCACGCGCTCGGAAGCGCACCTGACCCGCAACTACACCCTGATCAGTTCCCTGCAGTTTGCCGGTGGGCTGATCTTTTTCATCTGGACGTTGGTGGCGGTTTTCCGTTATTTTGGGATGCGTTAATCAAAAGGAGAGTAAACCATGGCTATCTGGATTGTGCTTGGTGTGATGCTGTTTGTCCTGCTGTTGCTGGTGCTCTACGTGGTGGCGGTTTACAACGGCCTCGTTCATCTGAGGAACAGCATCGACCGCGACTGGAGCAATATCGACGTCCTGCTCAAGCAACGTTTCGATGAGCTGCCGAAGCTGATCAAGGTCTGCGAAGGGTACATGCAGCACGAGCGGCAAACTCTGGAGGCGGTGATCAAGGCGCGCTCCATGGTCGGTAACGCCCGCAGTGACGAGCAGCAGATGGCGGCGCAAAATGCCTTGACCGACACCCTGCGCTCGCTGTTCATGGTTGTCGAGCGCTACCCGGAGCTGAAAGCCGACGCCTCGTTTCGTCAGCTTCAGTCGCGCATCACCGAGATCGAAAACCAGATCGCCGACCGTCGTGAGCTGTTCAACGACACGGTCAACATCTACAATATCCGCATCGAGCAGTTCCCCGATGTGCTGGTCGCCCGCCTGTTTAATTTTATCCGACGTGATTTGTGGAAGATCGATCCGGCGCATCGGGCGGATGTTGCAATCACCTTCAACCAGGGGGGCTGAAGCGGTCGCTGAAAAGCCGACATCTGCGGCGTTGCCTTGGTCTGCGTCGCTGCTTCGGAAAGCTTGCGCGACGCCTCACTCCTTAGACCGGCGGACGCCTTGCATCTGGCAGCTTTTGAGCGACCTGACAACCGGCTGACGCTAAAAATCGAAACGGCGCACCTTTTCTTGAAGGTGCGCCGTTATTAATTGTGGTTGTTGCGAGCAGGGATTACTTGCAGTTGCCGATCCGCTTCGCCTTGTATTTGGTTTTCATGCTCATCCCCTCGGTCGTAATGCTCATGGTGCCGCTGTAGGCTGAATCGCTCTGGTAGACGATTTCCCCCTTGCCGCTGCCTTTCATGTCGCCGCTGCAATCCACCGTCCAGCTCACCTTGTTGCCAATGTGCTTGAGAGAGCTGACCTCGCAGCTACTGTCGGACGGCACCGGGGACTGCTGCACGTCCTGGGCGGTGTAGCAGTGGCGGATGGTTTGCGCAGGCGGCTGAAAGGGCATGCCCGGCATCTCCATGGTCGACGTGATCTCCCACATTCCCGGTTTCATCTGCTCGGCTGCGGCAGAGGCGCCGGGTAGCAACAGGCATAAAACCGGCAACAGCAGATAAATGGCACAGCGTTTCATGGCGGCAGACCCTTTCGAGGCGAAAAGAGGGGGCGATTCAGTCGGCGCTCTGGCCGTTCACGGTGTCGATAATGGTAGCACTGGCATCAAAGGTCGAGGGGTGAACCGTCTCCGGGGTATCGGCGGCGTCGAGCTGGAAGACCAGGGTGTAGTCGCCAAGTGTGATGGTGTCGTTACCACTGAGGGTTGCCGGTTCACGCAGGGGGGTTCCGTTGAGGCGGGTACCGTTGGTGCTTTTTTTATCGACCAGTGTGTAGCAGCAGCCGCGGCGGTGGATCTCGGCGTGGTAGCGGGAGATGCGGGGGTCGGTCAGTTGCACATGGTTGAGTTGCTCGCGCCCGATGCGGGTTGTGTCACCGATAATGGTCACTTCCTGCAGTAGCTTGCCTTGTTCCTGGAGCAAAATTTTGGCCATAATATTCCTCCTCAGACGATGGCGCTATCATATGTCAGCACCAAGGGTGAGGCAAGATCAATAAATGCTGGATTATTTATCGTCTGAATGTGTCAGGCGCTCAAAAATTACTCTTCGATCTGTTTTTTCAGATTATCGATATCGGCGTTATTAATGAAGTCGATGATGTTGCCATAAATAGAATGGTAGCCATAGCCGCCGTTTTTCAGCTCATCAATCGCTGCCTCTTTGCTCCAGCCCTGCTCAACGATCCGATACATGGCGATGACCGTGCCGGTGCGGTCGGAGCCGTGCCAGCAATGGACCAGAATCGGTTCGTCCGATGCCTTGATGATTTTCAGGGCCTGGACAACGTCTTTTGTTTCAATCTTTGCTGCATTCATCGGGATACGGAAGATCTGCAGACCGGACGCTTTGGTCTCGTCCTCGTCGTCGTGGTACTCGCGTAAAGTGAGGACGCGGCGAATGCCGAATTTTTCCACCTCGGCCATCGCCTCGGCATCGGGTTGCTCACTGCGATAAACCAGCTGATCCACCTGATACCAGTTGTGCAGGTTTTCGGAAAGGACCGGGGTCGCCCAGGATTGTGGCCGGAGCCGGGCGTCGGCGGCAAAGCCGGGTGCGGAGAGCAGGAGTATTGCGGCAAGAGAGAACATCCATTTTTTCATCGCGGGGGACTCCTGATCAGGCGATAGGGGGCGGTTCGATCCATGCGACGCGGTCGCGACCATCTGCCTTGGCTTTATAAAGACCTTCGTCGGCACGTTGCAGGACGATATTGAGATCGCGGTCGCCAGGTTGGGTGGTTGCCACGCCTAAGCTGACCGTGATCTGGAGTGCGGTGCCTTCGAACATAAAGGGTTGGGCGCGAACCGCTTCACGAACCCGTTCGGCGGCGATCAATGCCCCGGAAAATGCGGCATCAGGGAGGATGAGCAGAAACTCTTCGCCGCCATAACGGCCGAACTGGTCGTAGTCGCGCACGGTCTTTTGAATGCGCTGTGCCATCTCCCGCAGCACCTGATCGCCGGCGAGGTGACCGTAGGTGTCGTTGACCTTTTTGAAATGATCGATGTCGAGCATGATGAAGCTGAGCGAATAGTCGGTTTGTTGCTGACGCCGCCGATCGATCCGTGAGATTTCTTCACGGGCCCGGGCGACGATGGTGCCGCGATTGTAGGCGCCGGTCAGGGCATCCGTCGTAGCCAGGGTGTGGAGTTGCTCCTGCGCGTCCTGAACACGTTGTGTGGCTTTTTTGACGAAGAGAAAGGCGATAGCAAAGACGCTGAACAGAATGGCGCCAAGGATCAGTACGGAGTTGGTCACAACATTGACGATCTCCTGCCGATAGCGGGTGACATCGACGTAGACCTCGAACGCGCCGACGACGGCGCCGTCGACGCGAATCGGCACATAGGTTTCGACCACATCGACATCAAGTTTCTCTTCATTGGCCAGATCGCGGAACGCCTCTTTGTTCTCCAGGTGCGAATCGGTATCGCCGTTCAGGGCGCGTTCCAGCCGGATGTTTTTAGCATCGAGTTTACCGATGAGGGCCGTTTCCGTACTGAAGATGATGGTTTTATCAGCATCATAGACCTTGATTTTGACAATCTCGAATGCTTGGAGAAAGCGCCGCAAACGCCGATCGAGGGCGTCCCGATACATCGGATCGACGAAGAGGACAGGTCGCCCATCGAGGCCGACTGTAAACAGCAGGTCGCGTTGTTCAACCAGTAATACAGAACTGATGTGCTCCGAATCTACTTCGGCGTTGTGGATAATATGGTTGTTATAGACCTGATAGATGCCATAACCCGAGCCGCTGACAATAATGGTCAGCGAGATATAGGCGACAATGACCAGTTTCCTGAGCAGGAGATGAGCGCCACCCTGTACGGGTGCGGCATCGGTTTCCGTAATCATCTAACGCTCCTTTTACATTGTATAAGCAAAGCCGGTCTCTCACGACCCCTGACGATTAAAAGGGGCAACTGTGACGGGTCGCTTTTTGGTCGCGAGGTTCAAAATTCGAGCAGCATCTCCTCGGGGTCTTCGATGTAGTCCTTGATCTGGAGCAAAAAGCCGACCGCCTCGCGGCCATCGATAATGCGGTGATCGTAGCTTAACGCCAGGCTCATCATCGGCCGGATGACGATCTTGTCGTCGCGGACCACGGCGCGCTGTTGCACGGCATGCATGCCGAGGATGGCGCTTTGTGGCGTNNTGTGCTGAGCATCGAGCCGTAGACACCGCCGTTGCTGATGCTGAAGGTGCCGCCTTCAAGATCGGCGAGTTCGAGTTTGCCGTTTTGTGCCTTGGCGGCGAAATCAGCAATGGTCTGCTCGATTTCGGCGAAGGTGAGTTTGTCGGCATCACGGAGTACCGGGACGACCAGGCCGCGCTCGGTGCCGATGGCGATGCTGATGTGGTAGTAGTTGTGATAGACGAGATCGTCGCCATCGATGCGGGCGTTGACCGTTGGCCATTCCTGTAGCGCCTTGACCACCGCCTTGACGAACAGTGACATGAAGCCGAGCTTGATGCCGTGTTTTTTCTGGAAGCCGGCCTGGTGCTTTTCGCGCAGGGCGAGCAGCGCGCCCATGTCGGCTTCGTTGAAGGTGGTGAGCATGGCTGTTTGCTGACGGGCGGCGAGGAGCCGCTCGGCGATGCGCTTGCGGATCGGCGTCATCGGTTTACGCTCCACCGGGCCGTAATCACGGCTGCGTGGCAGCGGGGCGGGTGAAGCGGCGGCTACCGGTGCTGGTGCTGTTGGCGGTGCCGAGGCCGCCGCAGTGGTCTGCTTTGCCGGCTCTTTTGCCGGCTCTGCTTTGGCGTCGGTTTTGGCTGGAGCCGTTTTGTCGGACACGTCAGGTTTGGCTGTTTTTTCGTCTTTGACGGCGGTGGTTTTCTGCTTTTTATCTTTGGTCGGCGTCCCTTTTTCGGTGCCCTCTTCAATCTGGCCGATCACCGTGCCGGGGGTGACGGTCTGCCCTTCGGCAACAGCAATGCGCAGGATGCCGTCAGTTTCAGCGTGGATCTCCAGAGCGACCTTGTCGGTCTCCAGTTCGCACAGCAGCTCATCGCGGTTGACCGTGTCACCGTCTTTTTTGGTCCAGCGCGAGACGACGACTTCGTGGATCGATTCGCCGACTTCGGGGATGCGGATCTCCATGGCCCTTACTTCTCCTTCAATCAGGGGGGGGTGAGGCTGCCGCAAGCGGCGGCCAGCAGAATGTCTTGCAACTCCTTGTGCAGCCGGTGTGAGCCGACAGCGGTGGCGGCTGCGGCCGGACGGCCGATGTAGCGCAGGGGGCGTCCGGCGAGTCGCTGGAGCTGTGGAGCCAGATGTGCCCAGGCGCCGCCGTTGGCCGGCTCCTCCTGAACCCAGCAGAGTTCGACATCATCCGGGCAGGCGGCAAACAGTTCCTCCAGCGTCCCTTCGTCCAACGGGTAAAGCTGTTCGATGCGCACCAGGGCGATATCGGGGCGTTTCTCGGCGGTGCGTTTTTCCAGCAGCTCATAGTAGATCTTGCCGCTGCAGAGGATCAACCGTTTCAAGCCTTTTTTCGGTAAGGGATCGATGATAATCGGTTGGAACTTCCCTTCGGTAAACTCGGCCAGAGGCGAGCGGCACATCGGGTGGCGCAGCAGGCTCTTGGGGGTGAAAACGATCAGTGGCCGGCGGAAGGGCAGTTTCACCTGACGGCGCAGCAGGTGGAAGAGTTGGGCCGGGGTGGAGGGGGTGACCACGAACATGTTGTATTCGGCGCAGAGTTGCAGATAGCGTTCAATGCGGGCGCTGGAGTGTTCGGCCCCCTGGCCTTCATAACCGTGTGGCAGAAACAGGGTCAGCCCGCTGCTGCGGTCCCATTTGGAGATGCCGCTGCTGATGAACTGGTCGATGATCACCTGGGCGCCGTTGGCGAAATCTCCAAACTGGGCTTCCCAGATCACCAGGCCATTGGGGTTCTCCTGTGAGTAACCGTATTCGAAACCGAGCACCGCCGCTTCGGAGAGCAGGCTGTCGTAGACGTGGAAACGGGCGTCTTTGGCGGTTACGGTGGTCAGCGGCGTAAAGGCATCACCGGTCTTGATGTCGTGCAACACGGCGTGGCGGTGATTGAAGGTGCCGCGCCGTGAATCCTGTCCGGAGAGGCGCACCAGGTGCCCTTCGGCCAGCATGGTGGCGTAGGCGAGGGTCTCGCCGTTTCCCCAGTCGAGGGGGGTGTCGTCGGTGAGGGCACTGAGGCGCTCCTGCAGCAGTTTGACCACTTTCGGGTGCGGGGTGAATCCGTCCGGCAGAGCGGCCAGCTGTTTGCCGAGGCGCAGCAAGGTTTTGCGCGGCACGCCGGTCTGCGGTGCGCTAGCGCTGTATTCCCGTTCAAAGTTTGTCCATTTGCCGGCATAGCCGAGACCGGGGTCAGCAACGGGCGGCCGCTCAAGGGCCTGATCAAGGCGGTCGCCGATCTCTTTGTCAATGGCGTCCAGCTGTTCGGCGGCAATCCCCTCGGCCAGCAACTGGTCGCGATAAAGATCGGCGACGTTGGGCCGTTGGCGGATCCGTTCATACATCAGTGGCTGGGTGAAGTTCGGTTCGTCCCCCTCATTGTGGCCGTATTTACGATAGCAGATCAGCTCCAGTACCGCGTCTTTGCCGAACTGTTGCCGGTAGTCGAACGCCAGGGTTGCGGCCCAGGCCGCTGCGCCGGGGTCTTCACCGTTGACGTGGAAAATCGGCACCATCAACATCTTGGCGATATCGGTGGCGTACAGGGTGGAGCGGGCGTCTTCAGGTAAGGTGGTAAAACCGATCTGGTTGTTAAGAATCAGGTGCAGGGTGCCTCCGGTCCGGTAGCCCTCCAGTTGGGACAGGTTGAGGACTTCGGCTACGATCCCCTGTCCGGCAAAGGCGGCATCGCCGTGGATCAGCACCGGCAGCACCGTGGAGGCTCCTGTGTCGCCAAGATCGTCCTGCCGCGCGCGGGCTTTCCCCTCGACCACTGGATCGACCGCCTCAAGATGGCTCGGATTGTTGGCCAGGGTCAGGTGCACACTCTGGCCGCTGATGGTCTTGACCTCGGCCGAAACCCCTTTGTGATATTTGACGTCGCCGTCACCGACGAAAGCGAACTCCATATTGTCGCGAAACTCGGAGAACATGTTCTCCAACGGTTTGCGCAGAATGTTCGCCAGCACGTTGAGCCGACCGCGATGGGACATGCCGAGGACCATGGTGTTCACCCCGCTGGCGCCGGCGCGGTGGACAACGGCGCAGAGGGTCGGGATAATCGCCTCGCCCCCTTCCAGGGAGAAGCGTTTTTGGCCGGGAAACTTGCGATGCAAAAAAGCTTCAAAGCGGGTCGCTTCCAGCAACTTTTTGTAGATGGCGAGGTGCTCATCTTCGCTGCGTTCCGGCCGGTTGCAACAGGCTTCCATCCGATCCTTCAGCCATTGCCGTTCTTCAGGGTTCTGTATATGCATGAACTCGACGCCAAGCGTGCGGCAGTAGGTATCACGCAGCAGTGCGACGATATCGCGTAGTCGAGCTTGTTTGGTCGGAAAGCGCAGGCTGGCAAAGACGCGATCCAGGTCGCCCTCGTCTAGACCGAAGGCCTCGAGGCGCAGCATCGGGTGCTCAGCATCGCAGGGTGAGAGGGGGTCGATGCAGGCACTCAGGTGGCCGAGGTCGCGATAACGGTAAATCAGCGACTGGACTCCGGCTGTTTTTTGCGCCATTTCGGCATCGAAATGGTCTGTGCCTGCATCGGTTGCAGGTGCCAGGCCGAGGTCAAAACCGCTGAAATAGGCACTCCACTCGGCCGAGACCTGTTGCGGGTCGTCGCACCAGCGCTGATAGAGATCCTCGATCCATGACGGGCTGAAAGGCAATTCCATGCGGGTCGATCCTGTCTGTTGAGATAAGGTAACCTGCTGATTTCTTGGGCAACATCGGGAAGTATAGCAGGTTGATCCGATGATGCAAAACATGTCTTGGCCGTTGCAAATAATGACAACTCACGGCATAATTATACAAAACTGTGATTCGTATCTGACGTCGGGGACGGCGGCAGACGATCCTTATCCTTTAGAGGAGGAGACTATGCCCCAGGAATTCAATATGCAGGAAGCGCTGAAGTTGGCCATCGAGACCGAAAAAGCGGTCATGTATTTTTACCTGAATGCGGCGAAACAGGCCAAAAACGATCGCGCCCGCAAGGTCTTTGAGACCCTTGCCTCCGAGGAGCGTGAGCATGCCGAGCACTTTTTCCCGCTCTACAAAGGCAGTGATCTTGGTTCTTTTGACGTCTATATCGCCACGCCGCCGACGTTTGAGAGCGCCATGCTGCACAACCTGAAAAAAGCGGTCAACTCCGAGCTGCGTGAAAAAGACGCCATGGAGCTGGCGCTGAAGGAGGAGGAGGACCTGGCGCGTAGTCTGGAGATGACTGCTCAACATATTGTCGATCCTCTGGTCCGAAATGTGTTCGAGCGCATGGCCAAAGAGACCCTGAACCACTATGCCGTGATCGAGTCGGAATACGCCCACCTGATGGGGATGGTGCATGAGACCGATATTGACACCTTTGTCCGGGAGTAGACGCCATGCGATTGTTAAGCCTGTTTCTGCTGTTATCCCTGCTCTGGGCTCCGCTGGTCTTCGGGGCGGAACAAGAGACCCTTGAGGAGTATCGCATGATTATCGCCAGCCGTTGTACCTCGTGTCACGAGGCCGGCCGGATTGAACAGGCGATGGCTGAAGGTCGTAATGTGAATGAAATCCTGAACAAGATGGTGCAGATGGGGGCCGAGGTGACGCCGCGCGACAAGAAGGTTCTGGGTGTTTTCTGGGGATCGCCGCTGAAGGAAAAACCGTAATCTGAAGATCTGTGCTGCCGGTGTCTTGCGTTCAGCGCTTGGCGCCGGCAGTTTTTATGTCTTAAGTCAGTTTTGTCGTTGCGTTTGTTTTATCACAAGGAGGGGGCGATGCGCTGTATCAAAAACTGGCCGGAGTCGGACCGGCCACGTGAACGTTTGTTGACCCAGGGGCCGGAACCGCTCAGTGACGCTGAGCTTCTGGCCCTTATTTTGCGTAACGGCAATGCCGCCTCCGGCAATACGGCGGTCGACATGGCGCGCAACCTGATCTTGCATTTCGGTGACCTGCGCAGCCTGGCGGCGGCCAACACGGCTGAGCTTTGTGCTTTTAGCGGCATCGGCCCGGCCAAAGCGGCAGAGATTCAAGCCCTGTTCGAGCTTGCCCGGCGCTTCGCCCGTAGTGAAATCCGTCCCGGCGCGCGGCTGGCCTCATCGCAGGATGTTTTCGACCACTTTCACGAGCGGCTGCGTTCCCGGCGCAAGGAGGTGTTCATCTCTTTGCTGCTCGACAGCAAGAACCGCCTGCTGCGCGAGATTCAGGTCTCCGAGGGGAGTCTCAACGCCAGCATCGTCCATCCGCGCGAGGTCTTCGCCCCGGTCATCCGCGAATCGGCCGCCGCCGTCCTTTTCGTCCATAATCACCCCTCCGGTGACCCGACCCCGAGCCGCGAAGACATCGATTTAACCGCACGACTGCGCGACGCCGGAGAGCTGATGGGGGTGAAGGTCCTCGATCACATCATCGTCGGTAACGGCTCCTACATCAGCTTCTGTGATCGGGGGCTCTTCTGAGACAAAAGATCTTGCCTCAGTTGCTCCGCATTTTTACCAGGGTTTCCACAAAAAAAGCATGCAGACAGCCTTCCCAGCAACAACCGGTGCAATGCAGCCCCGTCTCAAGGCAGGGGCAACCGGCCATTGATGACACTTGGCGACCATCCGGCACTTTAGTCCTGAATCAACGTGCCGGTGGCATACAAAATGCCCACCGCAGGTGAAGGCCATTTTTTGCCTCCTTTTTGTTGGCCAGTACAAAAAGGAGGGCGGCTGGCGGGCCGCGTCCCGCCGATTTTATCCTTTTTTCAGCTAGGCAACCAGATCCGCACCCTTTTTCCACATTTCAGACAACTGCCCACATGACAACGCGTCGCGTTTCGCGGTATGCTGCCCGCATGAATCAGCACACAAAAAAACCGGAACTGCTCGCCCCGGCCGGCAGTCTTGAGGCCTTTTTCGCCGCCATGGAACATGGCGCCGATGCGGTCTATGTCGGCCTGCAGACGTTTTCTGCCCGCGCCAAGGCGAAAAATGTCGGGATCGGCGATCTCGAACGGATGCTTTCCTACGCCCACGCCCGCGATCGTCGCATCTATGTCACCCTCAACACCCTGGTCAAGGAGCGCGAGCTGCCTCAGCTGATCGATACCCTCTCTGCCCTGGAGGCGATCGGTACCGATGCGGTGATTATTCAGGATGCCGCCGTCTGGCGCCTGGCGCGGGAGCATTTTCCTTCCTTAAGACTGCATGCCTCAACCCAGATGACCATCCACAACGCCGCCGGGGTGCAGATGCTCGAGCGCCTCGGTTTCAAGCGCGTCGTCCTCGCTCGTGAACTCTCACTAGAGCAGATTGCCGAAATCCGTCGGCAGACGACAGTGGAGCTCGAACAGTTTGTCCATGGCGCCCTCT
>DDWE01000129.1:0-2919 GCA_002345625.1 Desulfuromonadaceae bacterium UBA2294
GATTGGCTCGCGCCTACCCAGAACTCCCAGAGGATCTGCGTGAAAGCAGCCGGGCCATGCTTTACAACTGTGCACTGCAGGCACTCAATTTACAGACAACCGATCTGGCTCTGGCCGCCATTACACCGTTGTTGGCGGTCCCTGCTCCACGTGCCAAAGATTTGCTTCTGGCCGGCAACATCCACCTGCGCCGGCAGGAGTTTCTTGAGGCACGTAACTGCTACCAGCAAGTGCTTGCCCTGGAGCCAGGCCAACCGCAGGCCAGTATCAACCTGACGGTGGCAGAAGATGGCGCGGTCGATCTTTTATTTGCACGCGGCATGGACGCGTTTAAAAACAGCGACTATGAGCAGGCGTTGGCCAGCTTCGCCGAAGTTCTCGCCATCCGCCCGAATGAGCGGCGCGCCCTTGTGTTCACCGAAAAATGTCAGACCAAGATCAGCCTTGTCGCCGAAGGTTTCTTTGAGGCTGCCGCACAGGCCCTGAGCAGACAAGACCTGATTGCAGCAATGGAAGCAATCCGCGACGGGCTGGAACTCGCCCCCGAAGCCCCCCGTGGGACCGCGCTGCAACAGCAGGTTTTAAGTCAACTCGACAACCTGATCACAACCATGCTGGTCAGCGGCGACGAACTTTTGCAGCGTGATGATTTCGCTGCTGCCGAAGCACTGTTCAGCAAAATCCTCAAACTCGACCCGAACAACTCCGCAGCCCAAAACGGTCTGCACCGGGCGACGGCCAATCGCAAACAGGTGGCCGACGAAGCCATCATAGCCGGCAATCAAGCCCTGGATGAGGGCAGGCTTGACGATGCCCGGGAGGACTTTCAGCACGCCAACAGTCTGATCCCCGATTTCCCCGCGGCACGGGAGGGGTTACTGCGCATCGACGCCTTGATCACCACCATGGTCGCACAAGAGATGCAATGGGGGCGGGCGGCCCGGGCCGCAGGCCGCCTGGTCCAGGCCCGCGCACACTTCAGCAAAGCCCTTAATCTGCAGGATTCAGAAGAAGCACGCCGTGAGTTGCTGGCGATTGACCGGGCCAGAAGTGACGAGACTCTGACACTGATCAAAGGGGCGCGTTCAGCCCGGGAAAGAACTGACTACAAAATGGCCCGAAATCTTTATCAGCGTGCTGTAGACAGTGGCGCTGGCGACAATATTCAGCAGGAACGCGCCGAGATGGAAACGGCGATCCGACAGCTGATCGACCGGCAGCTGAAGACCGCGACAACCAGCCTTGAGGCCGGCAGCCCGCAAACAGCGATCCCCGTCTTCCGTTCCATCCTTGAGCTGGCGCCGGAGAACGTCGCCGCCATGGCTGGTCTCAAATCAAGCCGGGCCCGGCTTAAAGTCGACATCGATAACGACCTGAACAGCGGACGGCAGGCGCTTAAGGCCGGAGATCTGGAGGCAGCAACGGTGGCCTACAACCGCGTTCTGGCTCTCGACCCTTACCAGAGCGAAGCCAGAGCCGAAAAAGAACGGATCGACGCGCTACAGGAGAGGGGGGTAAGACCGGGAGACGAACAGCGGCTGTACCTGCTCGGCATCGAACTCTACACCCGTGGCCGCTATACCGAGGCAGTGAACGCCTGGGAGCAAGTGCTAACCATCGCACCCCAGCATGAAAAAGCACGCATGAATATCGATAAGGCACACAGAAAGCTGCAGAGCATCAAGGAGTTTCAGGGTGGCTAGTCAGATCGGATTTTTTTCCAGCTTGCGCTTCAAAATGGCGCTGACCCTGGCTCTGTTCGGCACCGTGCTGATTCTGGCGGTGATGCTCTTTCTGGAGCACAGTTTTCGTCAGGCCCTGGTTCGCGAAAGTATCAACAAAGGGATCGGAATTGCCCGCGGTGTCGCCTTTAATGTCGAGGACCCTCTCCTCACCGGCGACGATCTCTACCTCTTTTCAGCGATCAAGAACGCACAACGCTCGCCCGGTATCCGCTACGCGAAGATTGTTGATATCAACCGGAACATCCGTGCGGCTGATGACGTCAACCAGGTTGGCAGCGCATTCAACCTTCCGGCGACCGCGGTCCCGGTCGACCATCAGGATGGCCACCGGGTATGGCGTTACACTTCAAATGGCGAAACCCTGCTCGATCTTGAAGTCCAGATCCTGACCCTCACCGAAGTACCGGTCCGACTCGGCACCATCCATCTTGGCCTTTCCGAAACCCTGATTGCCCTTGAAATATCGGCCATGCGCAATCGGCTGGCCCTGCTCTCCCTCGCCACCCTCGCCATTGCCGTACTGGTGGCCTATGTTCTGGCCGGGATAAGTGTCCGCCCCTTCAACACTCTGGTGCGCAGTGCCCGGGCGATCGGTGCCGGAAATCTCGAACAGCACATTGACCTGCAGCGCCGAGACGAATTCGGTGTCCTTGCAAACGCCTTTAACGAGATGGCCGCCAACCTGCGCGAGCAGGCTTTCATCAAACGCACCTTCGAGCGCTATATCAGCAAGGAACTGGCCCAGCAGCTGCTGGAACGGCGCAATGAAATCAAGCTCGGCGGCGACGAAGTCATCGTCACCATCCTCTTCGCCGATATCCGGCGTTTTACCAGCCTGGCTGAAGACCTCCCCCCGGCCCAGGTCGTCGAACTGCTCAACGCCTTTTTCTCCCGTATGATCCGGGTGATTACCGAGCACAGTGGCATGGTTGACAAAATGATGGGTGATTCGGTGATGGCCCTGTTCGGCGTCCCCTTTCCCAACCCCACTGATGCAGAACGCGCCGTCCGTTGTGCCGTGGCCATGCAACAGGAGGTCGATCGCTTCAATGAAGAGCGGGCCGGGCAACAGTTGCCGCCGCTGGAGATGGGGATCGGCATCAATACCGGCACGGTGATCGCCGGCAATATCGGCTCGGCCGATCGCATGGAGTACACCGTCATCGGCGACATA
>DDWE01000129.1:2928-26465 GCA_002345625.1 Desulfuromonadaceae bacterium UBA2294
CATCGCTCGCCCCGGACAGGTGCTGGTTTCGGCCGACACCTGGCAGCAAGTTCACGACATTGTCGACGCCACCCGTTCGGAGCCGATGGCCCTCAAAGGGAAGTCGAGGCATGTCGATGTCTACCGCATTGACAGCCTGTCGCAAATCTGACAAGCTGCGCCCCTTTTCCGTTTTGCCAACAAGCTGCCCTGCGCAGAGACCCTACGCTGACAAGGAAGATGACTCGTGAGTATTACAGGTATTAAAGGGATGAACGACATTCTGCCGGCCGATGTCGCCAGCTGGCAGTTCGTTGAAGGGACGGCAAGGCGCATCTTTCACACCTTCGGTTTTCAGGAGATCCGGGTTCCGGTGGTGGAGAAGACCGAACTGTTCTGCCGTTCCATCGGCGAGACCACCGACATTGTCGAAAAAGAGATGTACACCTTTGCCGACCGCAGCGACAACTCCCTGACCCTGCGCCCGGAAGGGACGGCTCCGGTCATGCGGGCGCTGATCGAGCACAAGCTCTACAATCTCGACCCGGTGCAGAAGCTGTACTACACCGGCCCGATGTTCCGCTACGAACGGCCGCAAAAAGGCCGTTATCGCCAGTTTCACCAGATGGGAGCCGAGGTGGTCGGGATCGATGACCCGTCGGTCGACGCCCAACTCCTGGCGATGCTCCACCTGTTTTTCAGCGAAATCGGCCTGGCCGATGTTGCCCTGCAGCTGAACTCGCTCGGTTGCCCGGAGTGCCGTCCTGCCTACCGGTCAGCATTGATCGCCTTTCTAGAACAGCGCCTCGACACCCTGTGCGACGACTGCCGCCGCCGCTATACGACGAACCCGCTGCGCGTGCTCGATTGCAAGGCGACCGGCTGCCGCGAGGCGACGGTCGACGCACCAGTAATGCCTGAACATTTATGCGCAGACTGTGACAACCATTTCCAGCAGGTGCAAAACCATCTGACCGCCGTCGAGGTGCCGTTCGTTCTCAACCCACGCATGGTTCGGGGCCTTGACTATTATACCCGCACCACCTTCGAAATGACCACCGACCGTCTCGGCGCCCAGAGCGCCGTCGCCGCCGGCGGCCGCTACGACGGCCTGATTCGCGAGCTCGGCGGCCCGGAGCTGCCAGGGATCGGCTTTGCCATGGGCCTGGAGCGCGTGGTGTTACTCCTTGCCGACCGGGCCCTGACCAACACCACCCCCGACCTGTTCATCGCCGCCCTCGGTGAAGCGGCACGCCAGCAGGCCTTCATCCTGCTAACCCGCCTGCAGCGCATGGGCATCCAATGTGAGATGGACTATGCCGGCAAGAGCCTCAAATCACAGTTGCGGCGCGCCGACAAGCTTGCGGCCAGCCATGTTCTGATCATGGGCGAAGATGAACTCGCTGCCGGCCGGGCGCCGCTGCGCACGATGGCCGACGGCTCCCAGCAACAGGTCGATATCGACCTTTCAGGGGCCACCCTCGCCCGCCTTGTGACAACAGCACAACCATCCACCGAAGGCCGTAAATAAGCCCTTGACCCCATCAGCAGGAAGATTATACTGGTCAGCTATCGCGATAGCCGCGATTTGCTTTCATGAACATTTAACCAAAAAATTCAAAGGAGACGCTGTGAACGACATTCTCGGCGACTGGAAACGCTCCCATTACTGCGGCGATTTGCGCAGCGAACATATTGGACAGGACGTCTGCCTGATGGGCTGGGCGCATCGACGCCGCGATCACGGCGGGCTGATCTTTATCGACCTGCGCGATCGCACTGGTATCGCCCAGCTTGCTCTCGACCCGGATCGCGACGCACCGTCACATGCCAAGGCTGAAGCTGTCCGCAGCGAGTTCGTCGTCGCCATTCGTGGCAAGGTTTCACCACGACCGCAGGGGACCGTCAACTCAAAAATGAAGACCGGCGAAGTTGAAGTCGAGATCAGCGAACTGCGCATACTCAACACGGCCAAAACGCCGCCGTTTATGCTCGATGAATACACCGACGTCGCCGAAAACCTGCGACTGAAATACCGCTATCTTGATCTGCGTCGTGATTCGATCCAGCAAAACCTGATCATGCGCCACAAAGTAGCACAGACCGTACGCCAATATCTGGCTGGCAACGGCTTTCTCGAGATCGAAACCCCGGTCCTGACCAAAAGCACCCCGGAAGGGGCGCGGGACTACCTGGTTCCGAGCCGGGTCAATCCTGGAAATTTCTACGCCCTGCCACAATCGCCGCAGCTGTTCAAGCAGCTGTTGATGGTCTCGGGCTACGACCGTTATTTCCAGATTGTCAAATGCTTCCGCGATGAAGATCTGCGTGCTGACCGCCAGCCGGAATTCACTCAGATCGACTGCGAGCTCTCCTTCATCGATCGCGACGACGTCATCCGTATCATGGAAGGTCTGATCGCCACGATTTTCAAGACGGCGATCGATGCCGAAGTCACCCTGCCGATGCAGCGCATAACTTATGCCGAAGCCTTGCACCGTTTCGGCGTCGACAACCCCGATCTGCGCTTCGGACTCGAGCTGGTCGACTTGACCGATGTGGTCAAAAATTCCGGTTTCAAGGTGTTCGCCGATGTTGCAGCTAAAGGCGGACTGGTCAAAGCGATCAACGCCAAGGGCTGCGCCGGCTTTTCACGCAAGGATCTCGATGATCTGACTGCCTTTGCCTCCATCTACGGCGCGAAAGGGCTGGCCTGGGCCAAGGTCAATGAGGATGGCTGGCAATCCCCGATCGCCAAATTCTTCACCGCCGACGAACTGGCCGCCATGAACGCTGCCCTCGAAACACAGGTCGGCGACCTGCTGCTGTTTGTCGCTGATTCTGCCAAGATCGCTAACGAAGCCCTCGGCCGCTTGCGCAACAATCTCGGCCAACGTCTTGGACTGAACGACCCGAAGGTCTACCGCTTCGTCTGGGTGACCGACTTCCCGCTGCTTGAATGGGATGAAGACGCCAAACGCCATGCCGCCGTCCACCACCCCTTCACCGCCCCTATGGATGAAGATGTGGCCCTGCTCGCCACCGACCCGGGCAAAGTGCGCGCCAAAGCCTACGACCTGGTGCTCAACGGCTCGGAGATCGGCGGTGGCAGCATCCGTATTCACGACCAGAGCGTGCAGAGCCAGATGTTCAGCCTCCTGGGCATCAGCCTCGAAGAAGCACGGCAAAAATTCGGCTTTTTGCTCGACGCCCTCGAGTTCGGGGCCCCGCCGCATGGCGGCATCGCCTTTGGCCTAGACCGCGTCATGATGATTTTGACCGGCGCTGAATCGATCCGCGACGTCATCGCTTTTCCGAAGACCCAGAAGGCCACCTGCCTGATGTCGGAAGCCCCCGGAGAAGTTGAAGAGAAACAACTACGTGAGCTTGCCATCCGCCTCGCGCGCAAGCCCGGTGGCGATAAAATCTAGGCCTTGCCAGAAAGACCGTGTGCATGAGAACACTGTTTTCCCTGTTTTTCACCGTGCTGTTACTTGGCGCCTGTGCAACCCCGCCACCACCGCAAGAACTGGCAGATGCGCGACAGGCCTTACAGGCCGCTGACCGCTCTGGCGCTTCGAAAATGGCGATTGAGGAGTACGAGGTTGCCAGTCAGGCGCTGACGGCCGGTGAAACACTGGTCAAAAAAGGTGATCTTGAGTCCGCAGAAAAAGTACTGGCCGAGGCCATCGACCTTGCCCATGAAGCAGAAATCACCGCTTGTCACCGTTCTCTCAATCTGGCGCAAAAACAGATTAGCCAACTGGAAGCCCAAAAAGAGCTGGTCCTCAAAGCCTGGCGTGAAGCGATTGCCGACAACACGGCCACCTTTGATCTCACGACCGAACCTGAGCCAATGACACCAACACTGCTGACCAGCTATACCATCTCCGAGGGGGAGAACCTGTTCAACATCGCCGCAAGACGCAAGGTTTACGGCGATGCCCTGCTCTGGCCGCTGATTTACAAGGCGAATCGCGACCAGATCAAAAATCCGCAGCAGATCTACCCCGGACAGGTTCTGACCATTCCGCGTAACGTGACGGAGGAAGAGAAGGAACAGGCACGGATCACCGCCCGCGAATCGACTATTTTTGCAGCCCCGACCGTAGCGCCGAAAGCACCCTGAAGACTGCCGGAAGCACAGCCAGACGACATCCAAATACAGCATGAATTGGTCCGGATCGCATCTAAAACGCGGTTCGGATTTTTTCTTGACAGATTCTAACTCTATGTATACTGTATACACGTTTTGGGTATACATCCTTTCTAGGGCGAAGAATAGATTTGCCTTTTCACCCGCTTCCGGCACTACCGGTATAAATCACCAAGGAGAGATCATGTCAACAGACGCAAAGATTATCTGGTCAGAGATTGATGAAGCACCGGCCCTCGCGACTTACGCCCTGCTCCCCATTGTCCAGGCCTACGCCAAAGGAACCGGCATCGAGGTCGAGATGAAGGACATCTCCCTCTCGGGGCGCATTCTTGCAAACTTTCCGGACAACCTCAAACCTGAGCAGAAGGTTGCGGACAACCTCGCCGAGCTTGGCGAACTGTGTCTCAAGCCTGAGGCCAACATCATCAAACTGCCGAACATCAGCGCTTCGATCCCGCAGCTGCAGGAAGCGATTCAGGAGCTGCAGGAGAAAGGCTATGATGTTCCGGACTACCCGGAAGAGCCGAAGAACGATGCCGAGAAGGCGATCCAGACCCGCTACGCCAAGTGCCTTGGCTCCGCCGTCAACCCGGTGCTGCGTGAAGGCAACTCCGACCGTCGCGCCGCCGCTTCGGTCAAGAAGTTCGCCCAGAAAAACCCGCACCGCATGATGAAGCCCTGGCCCGAGGTCTCCAAGACCCGCGTCGCCTTCATGAACAGCGGCGACTTCTTCGAAAACGAGACCTCGGTCACCCTCGACGCTGCAACCAACGCCAGGATCGAGTTTGTTGCCACGGACGGCAGCGTCACCGTGCTCAAGGACAAACTGGCTCTGCAAGCCGGCGAGGTGCTCGACTCCACCCACATGGACGTTGCCAAGCTGCGCAGCTTTTACGCCGACTGTATGAAAGAGGCAAAAGAGAAGGACGTCCTGCTCTCGCTGCACCTTAAAGCGACCATGATGAAGATCTCCGATCCGATCATGTTCGGCCATGCCGTCTCCGTCTACTTTAAAGACGCCCTCGACAAGCATGCTGCCAGCCTGAAAGAGATCGGTGCCAACATCAACAATGGCCTCGGCGGCGTCCTGTCCAAACTTGACCGCCTGCCAGCCGACAAGAAGGCCGAAATCGAAGCCGACATCAACGCGTGCTACAAATCGGGCCCGGCTCTGGCCATGGTCGATTCGCGCAAGAACATCACCAACCTGCATGTCCCCAACGATGTCATCGTCGATGCCTCGATGCCGGTTGTCGTCCGTGACGGCGGCAAAATGTGGAATCTGGCCGACGAGCTGCAGGACACCATCGCCATGGTCCCCGATCGTTGCTACGCAACCATGTACCAGGCGGTCATTGAAGACTGTCAGAAAAACGGCCAGTTCAATCCGGCGACCATGGGTGCGGTCTCCAACGTCGGCCTGATGGCACAGAAAGCCGAAGAATACGGCTCACACGACAAGACTTTCACCGCCGCCGGCAAAGGGACCATCCGCGTCGTTGATGCTTCCGGGAAAACCCTGCTTGAGCAGAAAGTTGAGACGGGTGACATTTTCCGTGCATGCCAGGTCAAAGACGCGCCGATTCAGGACTGGGTCAAACTCGCGGTCAACCGCGCCAAGGCTTCCGGCACCCCGGCCATCTTCTGGCTCGACGCAAAGCGCGGTCACGATGCCCAGATCATCAAGAAGGTCAACACCTACCTCAAGGATTACGACACCACCGGCCTTGACATCCGCATTATGAACCCGGTCGATGCGATGAAATTTTCATGTGAGCGCGCGCGCAAAGGCCAGGACACCATTTCGGTCACCGGCAACGTTCTGCGTGACTACCTGACCGACCTGTTCCCGATCCTCGAGCTCGGCACCAGTGCCCGCATGCTCTCCATCGTGCCGCTGATGGCGGGTGGCGGCCTGTTCGAAACCGGCGCCGGCGGTTCGGCTCCGAAGCACGTCGAGCAGTTCCTCAAGGAAGGCCACCTGCGTTGGGATTCACTCGGCGAATACTGCGCCCTGGTCCCCTCGTTTGAGATGATCGCCCAGAATACCGGCAACAAGAAAGCTGCCATCCTGGCCGAAACCCTCGACACCGCAGTCTCCAAGTATCTGGAAAATGCCAAGGCGCCGTCACGCAAGGTCAACGAGATCGATAACCGTGGCAGCAGCTTCTATCTGGCCCTGTACTGGGCTCAGGCGTTGGCCGCCCAGAGCAAGGACGCCGACATGAAGGCCCGTTTCGCTCCGGTCGCCGAAAAGCTGGCCGCCAACGAAGCCAAGATTAGTCAGGAGCTTTTGGCCGCTCAGGGCCGCCCGGCAAACGTCGGCGGGTACTACCGTCCGGATCAGGCCATGGCTAACAAGGAAATGCGCCCGAGCGCAACCTTTAACGCAATTATCGACGCACTCTAAAGCGAAGTTTTTGACCGAAAGGCTGAGACGCATCAGCGTCTCAGCCTTTCATTCCCATTCAAAACATTTCAAGGAGAGAAAACATGGCAAGACCAAAAATTGCATTGATTGGTGGTGGTCAGATCGGCGGCGTCCTGGCACAACTCTGCGCTCTGCGCGAACTGGGTGACGTGGTGATGTTTGACATCGTTGAAGGTCTGCCCCAGGGCAAGATGCTCGACATCGCTGAAGCATCACCGGTCGACGGCTTCGACATCAGCCTCAAAGGGACCAACGACTACAAAGACATCGCCGGTGCCGAAGTTATCATCGTCACCGCCGGCCTGCCGCGCAAACCGGGTATGAGCCGTGATGACCTGATCGAGGTCAACTCGAAAATCATGACTCAGGTTGCCGAAGGCATCCGCGACAACGCTCCGAAAGCCTTTGTCATCGTCATCTCCAACCCGCTTGACGCCATGGTGACCCTGTGTCGCAAGGTCACCGGCTTCCCGTCCGAGCGCGTTATGGGCCAGGCCGGCGTCCTCGACTCAGCCCGTTTCGAGTCGTTCATCGCTTGGGAGCTCGGCGTTTCGGTCAAAGACGTCACCGCCATGACCCTCGGCGGCCACGGCGACGACATGGTTCCTCTGGTCCGCTATGCCAGCGTCAAGGGCATTCCGGTCATGGAACTGCTTGAGCAGAAATATGGCAACGCTGCCAAGGCAAAAGAAGTCATGGAAGCCATGGTCAAGCGCACCCGTGGCGCCGGTGGTGAAGTTGTCGCCCTGCTGAAAACCGGCAGCGCCTTCTACAGCCCGGCTTCATCGGCCATCGCTATGGCCGAGTCGATCCTCAAGGATCAGAAGCGCGTGCTGCCGACCTGTGCCCTGCTCAACGGCGAGTTCGGCGTCAAAGGCTACTATGTCGGCGTCCCCTGCGTCCTCGGCTCCAAGGGTATTGAAAAGATCCTCACCTTCAAGCTTGACGCTGAAGAGCAGGAGATGATGGACAAGTCGGTCGCTGCCGTTAAAGGTCTGGTCGACAGCCTGAATCTTTAATCACGCCCTTATCATGCAAAGATGATCGGGAAAGGGCAATGAGTATTCATTGCCCTTTCCCTCATTTGTAACAGCAGACTGCACACACAGTAATCCGGGAAACATTCGTTTTACTGAAGTTTTTCCGGTTTCTTTTTACTGGTGCTGGAAACGGTAAAAACGGGCAAAAATCACTGGCAAAGACACTGTTTGATATGTTAGGATTCCGCCCGCAATCATAATCCGTTTTAATAACGGCTATCACGAAAAAAAGGAGAGAGACCTAACATGAGCAGTCCGAAGGCCAAGATCGAAGTTATCGAACGGTACTGCAAGGGATGCGCAATCTGTGCGGAATTCTGCCCGACTAACGTTCTGGAAATGGACGCTTTTGTCGTGAAGGTTGCCCGTCCGGAAGCTTGCACTGCCTGTATGCAGTGTGAATTACGTTGCCCTGACTTTGCCATCGAAGTCCACAAGCTTTAATAAACTAACAGGAGGTCGCTAACCGTGGCTAAGAAAGTTGCTCTGCTGCAGGGGAACGATGCATGCGCCCAGGGGGCCTTGTACGCCGGCTGCACGTTTTTCGGCGGTTACCCCATTACTCCCTCCACCGAAGTTGCGGAAGTTCTGTCGATTGAGCTCCCCAAAATTGGTGGCAAATTCATCCAGATGGAAGACGAAATCGGCGCCATGGCGTCGGTAATCGGCGCATCGCTGACCGGTTCCAAGGCGCTGACCGCGACCTCGGGTCCGGGCGTCTCCCTTAAGCAGGAACTGATCGGCTATGCCTGCATCGCCGAAGTCCCCTGCGTCATCATCAACGTCATGCGTGGCGGTCCGTCGACCGGCATGCCGACCGGCCCCGGCCAGTCCGATGTTCAGCAAGCCAAGTGGGGCACCCACGGCGATCACGCAACCATCGCGCTGGTCCCGGCTTCGGTACAGGAGATTTTCACTGAAACCGTCCGTGCCTTCAACCTCGCCGAAAAGTACCGCATGCCGGTCCAGGTTCTCTACGATGAGATCGTTGGCCACATGCGTGAGCGCATCGAGTTCCCCGAGCCTGGCGAACTGGAAGTCATCAACCGTGCGGCACCGACGGTGACCCCTGAAAACTACAAGCCCTACGACACCTCCTTCGGCGACGTTCCGCCGCTGGCCGGGTTCGGCACCGGCTACCGTTTTCACGTCACTGGTCTGAACAAGGCCCAGGACGGCTTCCCGACCACTAAAGCTGAGTACGTCGATGCTGAAGAGCGTCGCCAGATCTCCAAGGTCGAGAAGGATGAAGCCCGCGCTGTCATCGAAAAGAATGAAGAGTACCTGGTCGACGATGCTGAAGTTCTGATCTTTGCCTACGGCTCGACCAGCCGCTCGGCCCGCTACGCGGTTAACGAGTTGCGTAAGGAAGGGATCAAAGCCGGCCTGTTCCGTCCGATCACCCTCTGGCCGTTCCCCGAGAAGCGTATCGCCGCCCTCGGCAAGAAAGTTAAAGGGATCGTCGTTCCCGAAATGAACCTCGGTCAAATGAATCTCGAAGTCGAGCGCGTCGTCAAAGGGACCTGTCCGGTCCTGCATCTCGGCCGCGTCGACGGCGAGCCGCTCAATCCGGGTCAAATCATCGCCAAGGTCAAGGAGGTCAAGTAACCATGGCTTACGATTACGCTAAACACATCCGTCCGGGCAAACTGCCCCACATCTGGTGCCCCGGCTGCGGCCACGGCATTGCCATGAAGGGCATGATCCGGGCGATCGACGCCTGCGGGCTGGAAAAGAACAACACCGCCATCGTCTCCGGTATCGGCTGCGCCAGCCGCCTCCCCGGTTACATGGACTACTGCACCCTGCATACGGCTCATGGCCGCGCAGCCGCTTTCGCCACCGGCGTCAAGATGGCCCGCCCGGAGATGAACGTCATTGTGGTCGGTGGCGACGGCGACGGAACCGCCATCGGCGGCAACCACTTCATCCACGCCTGCCGCCGTAACATCGACATGACCTACATCATCCTCAACAACAGCATTTACGGGATGACTGGCGGTCAGTTCTCGCCCTGCACCCCGACCGGCGCCAAAGCCTCGACGACGGTCTACGGCAACCCGGATCCGACCTTTGACATCAGCAAACTGGCGATCGGCGCCGGCGCGAGCTTCGTCGCCCGCGGCACCGCCTTCCACGCTGCCCAGATTGACAAGCTGATTGCCGAAGGGATCAAGCACAAGGGTCTGGCGGTCATCGAGATCCTTGACGACTGCCCGACCACCTACGGACGCCGCAACAAGTTCCGCAGCGTCGTCGACATGATGAAGCGCCTGAAAGAGATTGCCGTTCCGGTTGCGGCCGCCGCGAAAATGACGGCCGAGCAACTCGAAGGCAAAGTCCTCACCGGCATCCTGCATCAGGAGAACAAACCGGAATACTGCGAGCAGTACGCCCAGGTTATTGCCCGGGCGAAGTGCGCCTGATCACACCCGAAAAGGAGAAGATCGATGAGTAAAAGATACGAAATTCGCTTTTCCGGCGCCGGTGGTCAGGGCCTGATCACGGCCGGGATTATTCTCGCCGAAGCGGCATGCATCAACGAAGGCAAGCATGCTGTCCAGTCGCAAAGCTACGGGCCTGAAGCCCGCGGTGGCGCCTCCAAGTCGGAAGTTATCATCTCCGACACCCCGATCGATTACCCGAAAGCGACCATCGTTGATGCCTGTCTCGCCATGACCCAGGAATCGGCCGACAAGTACGCCAACGGGATCAAGGCCGGCGGTGTCCTTCTGCTCGATTCTGACTTTGTCAAGAACGAGCCGAAAGGGGACTTCAAAATCTACAAGTTCCCGATTACCCGCACCGCCAAAGACGAGATCGGCCGCGAGATCGTCGCCAATGTTGTGGCCCTCGGTGCCATGATTGCGCTGACCGATGCCGTCTCCCGCGACGCCGGATTAAAAGCCGTTCTTGCCAAGGTACCAGAAGCCTTCCTTGACCTGAACAAGAAGGCCTACAACACCGGTTACGACAAGGTCAAAGATCTGCTGAAATAAGTAAGTTTGTCGGTTCTGACCCAAAAGGCCTGCGAGAGAACTCGCAGGCCTTTTGTTTTTCCTTAAAAATGTCCTGACGCAGCGATCAAATTCAGGTAATCTTATCCCAATTCAAAAAACAGGGAGTCAGTCCATGAGTTTTCCGAAACCGTTTTACCGCTGGCGGCCGCATCCATGGCATGGTCTTAGTTCCGGTCCAAACCCCCCGTCCATCGTCCATGCTTATATCGAGTTGACCCCGTTTGACCGGGTCAAATATGAAATTGACAAGGAGACGGGCTACCTGCGTGTCGATCGCCCCCACCGTGCCAGTTCGGTAACGCCAACCCTTTATGGCTTTATTCCGAAAACATTCTGTGGCCGCCGCGTTGCCGAGATGGCGATCGGAACCGACCGCGCTGACGGTGACCCCCTTGATATCTGCGTCATCAGCGAGCGACCGATCAGTCAGCCCGAAGTCATCCTCAATGCCAAGGTGGTTGGCGGTCTGCGCATGATTGACCATGGTGAAGCCGATGACAAGATCATTGCGGTACTCGCCAATGATAACTTGTATGCCCATATCGAAGACATCCATGAATTGCCAGACATCTACGTCGAACGACTACGTCACTACTTCAGCACTTACAAGCTGGTGCCGGGGCAGGACACCCCAGTTGAAGTCTCTGACGCCTATGATCGGTCCCATGCTGAGCGTGTCATCGCCGCCGCGATAGCAGATTACGAAGAGACCTATGGCAACGAATGAGCCAAAGATCGGAGACTCCATGGCCCTTCATGCCATCGGACGCATACGTACTCCGTGGCAGAACCTGAATGAGTGCCCACGCAACATTACCGTAGACGGAGAGACATGCACTCTGGAGATTGATCCACGGCTTTCCGAAGGGCTCACCGGCCTGAAAGCAGGTGACAAGATCGCTTTGCTCTACTGGCTCGATCGTGCGAACTGCGACCGTCTCCAGCGCCCATCGCGCCGAACCGGTGAAATTAAAGGCGTTTTTGCCCTGCGCACCCCACATCGGCCGAACCCCATCGGGTTGGCCAGTATTGAGATCATCGCCATCGACGGCACCCATATCAGCGTTCGTGGCCTCGATTGCCTTGATGGGACCATATTGCTCGACATTAAACCACAGAATGGGGCATCAAGTGGTCAGCAGCCATCGCTAGACTGACCAATACAACCCCTCGCATACCTCCAAGCGATGATTCATTATCGGGGTGCCAAGCAGATCATCAAACAAGAGGAACAGGAGTAGGCAATGAACCGTCTTGATGCACTACTTAAAAACAACCGGGACTGGGCCGATCGGGTAAAACTCGAAAACCCTGACTTTTTCAGTCGTCTGGTCAAACAGCAGAAACCTGAGTATCTCTGGATTGGCTGTTCAGATAGCCGGGTGCCAGCCAATCAGATCGTCGACCTGATGCCGGGGGAACTGTTCGTTCACCGTAACGTCGCAAATCTGGTTGTCCACACGGACCTCAACTGTCTTTCTGTTATGCAATATGCGGTCGATGTTCTGAAAGTAAAACACATCATCGTCTGTGGTCATTACGGTTGTGGCGGTATCGAATCCTTGTTGAAAAAATCGAGACAGGGGCTAATCGACAACTGGCTCTGTCATATCTCCGACGTCTACCGCAAACATGAGCCGCTGCTTGCCAAACTCAGCGGAGAAGGGGTCCGTAGCGATCGCCTCTGTGAATTGAATGTTCTCGAACAGGTGACCAACATCTGCCAGACCACTATCCTGCGCGACGCCTGGCAACGCCAACAGGAAATCTCGGTTCACGGCTGGGTCTACGATATTCATGACGGCTATATTCGTGATTTGCGGATCGACATCGACAATCACGCAGAATTCGATGCGGGCTACCGTCAGGCGCTTGATCGCATCGCCACTCGCATTGATCGAACGGTCGAGAACTGACCCGTTTTTTAACCATGCTTAGCGATCAACCGCTCGGCAAGGGCGACCTCGTCACGGCTGCCGATAAAGACCGGTGCGCGGTCATCGATACCGGTCGGCAGAAGATCAAGTACCGCCCCCTTTCCCGTCGATGCCGCACCACCGGCCTGTTCGACGAGGAATGCCATCGGGTTCAGCTCAAAAAGAAGGCGCAATTTCCCTTGCGGGGCATCAGACAAGTGCGGATACATGAAAATTCCGGCCCGCTTGATCAGGATCTGATTGATATCAGGGACAAACCCTCCGCTATAGCGCAGCTTGGCGCTACTCTGCTCCAGATGCTGAACCAATGTCTCTGTCCCTGCTGAGTATTTGCTACGAGCGCCACCGGGTGCATACACCCTAGCAGCGCCGGAAAAAGTGATGTTTTCATGAACCAGGTTATATTCCATGAGCTGGTTCATGGCGAATTCGTGGGTTCCATCTCCGACGGAAAGCACCAGTGTTGTACGCGGTCCATAGAGAACATAGAGGGCAGCAACCTGTTTCCGGCCACATTGCAGCACATCCTCCCCCTCATAAATGGAGACAATTGTCCCGACAGCAAGATTGACATCAACGAGAGAAGAGCCGTCCAAAGGATCAAAGGCAACGGAAAAACGTCGAGTAGAGGGTTCCTGCACCGAAATAACGTTGGGCGACTCTTCGGACACGATGTTCGCAACAACACCGCAATGCCTTAAACGCTTCTGGATGATCCGATCAGCGAGCACATCGAGAGCCAACTGTTGTTCACCGTAAAGGTTCGAAGTCCCGGCAACACCAAGGTCGCCGGTGCGAATGGCATTGATAATATACTTTGTTGCGTCCGTGATCTCACAAATGACCCGTGTTAGATCGCGATCGACATTCTTTTCGCGCAAGTAACGTCGCAAATCGATTTGAAACTTGGTTTGTCCCCGTTCCGCCGTCATGGTAATCTCCTTCTGTCCGAATTACGAAAATGTCAGTGTAGACGATTGCCGGCAACAGGGCAAGAAACAGACTCAAAATGGCTTGACCTGACCGCCGGCAATGGTAGGATTCTGTATAAAATTACAGGAGAATGAAATGACTGAACAAAATGAGAAGCACAACAGCATGCGGGGCGCGTCTGAAAAGCTGCTGGACGCAACACGAAAAACGCTGCACACGGCAACATTCAAGGCCAACCAGTACAAACGCGTTGTCCAGAAGAAAATCGACGTCAACGCCGTACAGAAAAAGATTGCCACAGCCCACAACGACCTAGGAAAACTGGTCGATGACCTGCGTGAGGCCGGGGAGAAGAACATTCTGAACAAACCGGAAGTAAAAGAGCTGTTCAACCAAATCGACACTCTCAAACAGACAGCGGTCTCCTTGTTGGAAGACATAGAAGCGATCCGCTGCGAAACGTGCGATGGGGAAGAGTCCACGACGGCAACAGAAGGAGAACCTCTGCCATAATCGACAGGCGACGGTTGCGGTAACAGCCCGATGGAAACCAGCGACGACAGACTGTTTAAGTTACCGTCGGTTGATCTGAGACTCATCCTGACGCTTCAGATTCCTCACGAACGACCAGCACATAGCCGTAATCTGCTCCATCTTCAGTTGTCAACGGAGACGAAGTCAGGCTGAGAAGGCGGGAAACACCATCAGGTGCCAGATCCTCGATTCGATAAATCTCTCCCTCAAAACGGGAGCGGACAATGTCACAGAACTTCTTTAATGTTGCGAATTCGCGGCTGTCACCAAGTTCATCGAAAGTCTTGCCGACAACAGCATCCTCGCACTGAAAAATCCGCCGGGCAGCGTCGTTCATTTCAACAATACGCAACTCTCGGTCGGTAATAAAAATCCCCTCACGAGCACATCGAAACAACCCTTCCAGACGCAAGCGAAACGTCTCTTTCTCCTGTAACAATGCCTTGTGCTCAAGGGCCGCCCGTGCAACACGCAACAGGTTTTGCTGCTGTACTGGTTTCGGGATATAATCAAAAGCCCCGTAGCGCACCGCCTCAGCAGCGGTTTCAACGTCCGGAGCACCGGTGATCATGACCACCAGGCAGGGCAAACCTTTCTGCCGGACTTCACGCAGGATATCCAGCCCGCTCTCCCGCCCGAGGAGAATGTCGAGAAAAACCAGATCAAAATTCTGCTGCGCCAACAAATCGCGCCCCTCCTGAAGACTGCCGACTGTCGTGACCTGATACCCCTCATCACTGAGAAAACTTTTAAAGGTGTAGCGGATATTCTCTTCATCATCAATCACCAGAATACGCGACAACATGCAGCCTCCTAATTCAGCAGGTGAACAGTAGAAAGAATAGGTAATTCTTGATTCTTAAGAAATGAGATTAACGACCTTGGAAAAGGCTGTCAACAATAACCTCTCAGGAAAAGACTGACAAGGTTGATATAACAAAAAACGCCACATACGGGATTTCCGTACTGGCGCCTTTGATTGTCAATAACAAGATAAAGCAGAGGAGGGTTAACGTATCGCGGCAATTTTTTCACGACTCTGTTGCAGAATTGCCAGTTTTTCCCGGGCCTCCTGCTGCTTACTACGATCTTTCTCCAGCACATCGGCCGGTGCATTGGCGACAAATTTGACATTAGAGAGTTTGCGATCAAAGAACTCGACGTCTTTTTGCACCTTGGCCATCTCCTTGTCCAAACGCTTGAGCTCTTCTTCAACATCAATCAGGCCGGCCAGAGGCAGAAGAATTTCGATATCGCCGGCAATCTGCGTGGCTGCCTGCTCAGGACGGACGATGCCGACTCCGATCTGCAAATCGTCGGTGCGGGCCAGGGAGCGGATATAGCCACGGCCCGATTCAAGGATCGCTAATGATGTGGCACTGCGACAGTCAAGCACGGCATTGACCAGACGACCAGGTGCCACATCCATCTCACCACGTACGTTACGAATGGCACGGATGACATCCATGATCAGATCCATCTCAGCCGCGCCCGTTGCATCGACCGGCAAATTCCCCGCTTGCGGAAATGAACTCTGCATCAGATAGGTCGTCGGCCGCGTTCCAGGCAGAGCCTGCCAGATTTCCTCGGTGATAAAGGGCATAATCGGATGCAGCAAGCGCAACAACTGCTCGAGAACCAGATAGAGAACGGTCTGGGCACGGTGCCGCGCCGCCGCATCGTCACCGTAAAGGTCCTCCTTGACCAGCTCAATGTACCAATCGCAGAAGGCGTGCCAGGTAAAGGAATAAAGAGTCGATGCAGCATCGTTGAATTTGTAGTCGGTCAACGACTGCTCAAGGCGCACGATTGTTTCATCAAGGCGGGTCAGAATCCAGCGATCCGCCGGTGAGAGGTTGAGTCCGTCCAGTGTTGCAGCTTGCGCATCGAACCCCTCAAGGTTCATCAGGGTAAAACGACTCGCATTCCAGAGTTTATTGGCGAAGTTGCGATATCCGGCAATGCGGTCGGTCGACAGTTTGATGTCGCGACCCATGGCGGCAAAAGAGGTCAGGGTAAAACGGAAAGCATCAGCACCGTACTCATCGATAATGTGTAGCGGGTCAATGACATTCCCTTTACTCTTGCTCATCTTCTGCCCCTGGGCATCACGAACCAGAGCGTGGATATAAACATCCTTGAACGGGACGGCGTCCATGAACTTCAGCCCCATCATCATCATCCGGGCAACCCAGAAGAACAGGATGTCAAAACCAGTGACCAGACATGAGGTCGGATAGAACTTGGCCACAGTCGCGGTCTGTTGCGGCCAGCCCATGGTCGAAAACGGCNNGGCCAGAGGGCCGAAGAGAACCAGGTGTCCAGCACATCATCGTCCTGACGAATCTGTGTGCTGCCACAATGTTTACAGACCTGGGCATCCTCGCGGGACACGGTCATTTCCTCGCAGTCGTTGCAGTACCAGACCGGAATCCGGTGCCCCCACCAGATCTGACGACTGATGCACCAGTCCTGGATATTAAACATCCACTCGTAATAAGTCTTCTCCCACTGCTCGGGAAGAATCCTTGTCCGGCCATCCTGCACCGCCTTGATCGCCTGCTCGGCCAGCGGCCCAACTTTGACATACCACTGCAGGCTCATGTACGGCTCAATAACAGTCTTGCATCGGTAGCATTCACCGACGGCATTTCCGTACTCTTCGACCTTCTCCAGCAGTCCCTGCACCTCGAGGTCGGCGACAATATTAGCTCGCGCCTCATAGCGTTCCTGCCCGCAATACGGCCCACCATTTTCATTGACCAGAGCAGACGGGTCGAAAACGTTGATGACCTCAAGGTTGTGCCTCTTGCCGACTTCAAAGTCGTTGAAATCATGTGCCGGTGTGATTTTCACCGCACCACTGCCAAACTCGCGGTCGACATAGGGGTCGGCAATAATCGGAATCTCGCGCCCGACCAGTGGCAAAAGGACCATCTTGCCAATCAGATCGGCGTAGCGTTCATCCTCGGGGTTCACCGCGACCGCTGTGTCGCCGAGCATGGTCTCCGGACGTGTGGTGGCGACGACAAGATAACGATCAGTGCCGGCCACCGGGTAACGCAGATGCCAGAGATGGCCCCGCTTGTCATCGTGCTCGACTTCAAGATCGGACAGGGCGGTGTGGCAGCGGGGGCACCAGTTAATCAGGCGATTGGCCCGATAGACCAGACCATCCTCATACAATCGCACGAAGACCTCGCGCACAGCCTGCGACAGCCCCTCATCCATGGTGAAGCGTTCCCGCTCCCAATCGCACGACGCGCCAAGACGTTTGAGTTGTTGAATAATCTGCCCGCCCGATTCAGAGCGCCATTTCCAAACCCGATCAATAAAGGCCTCACGACCGACAGCGTGACGGTCAAAACCCTCGGCAGCGAGTTGCTTCTCCACCACATTTTGGGTGGCAATCCCGGCATGGTCGGTCCCTGGCATCCAGAGGACATCACAACCGCGCATACGCTGCCAACGGGCAAGGATATCCTGCAAGGTGTTATTAAGCGCATGACCCATGTGCAATACGCCGGTGACATTCGGCGGCGGAATGACAATGGAATAGGCTTCCGCCGTCCCCTGGTCATTGGCGTGAAACAGACCATCGCGCTCCCAGGAAGCGTACCATTTCTGTTCAACACTCTGCGGCTCATACCCTTTGGCCAGTCTTGGTTCCATCGGTGCGATCAATCCTTTTTCACGAAGAGAACAACTCGTGCGCTCAAAAAACAACAGTTCAAATAAAAGAAATGGGGAGTAGCTACATCCCCATTTCGTTCATGCGTCTAATGCCATCAACAAGACGTGACCGGTAACAGCTACTGGGCACTCTCCTTGATTTTGCGGATCTCGTCACGGATCAGGCCCTCGGCCAGATCGGGGACAACCTCCCATGCAATCTTTTCAAGGATAGCACCGGCAACACGCTCGACAACAGCTTGTAAATCAGTTTCCGACATGCCTGCAAGTCGGGCCTCAACTCCGGAAGCAGACGGGGCCGGAGCGGGTGCAGCCGGGCTTGGTGCAGGTGCAGCCGGGCTTGGTGCAGGTGCAGCCGGACTTGGTGCAGGTGCGGCCGGACTTGGTGCAGGTGCAGCCGGACTTGGTGCAGGTGCAACGGGCACAGGTTCCTCGACCGGAATAGAATCAATGGCATCGATGCCACCGGCGCCTAAACTGTCGTCACTGGAATCACCCCAGACATCGTTACTATCAAGCGGTTCAACCGGCTCATCGCCATCGGCGATAACAAAATCGGATTCATCCTCAAACACCTGAACGTCTTCAGTCGTATCGAAGGCGATATCGACGTCGCCCCAGGGATCGCTCGCAGCGGGCTTTGCTGGAGCCGTGGGAGCGGCGGGTGCAACGGGAGGAGCTTGCGGCGCCGTGGTAGTGGGTGCAGCAGGAGCCGTAACGACCGGTGCAGGCTCAGAGGCGGCAGAACTGCTTGCCAGCAAGCTCTCCACCTTAGAGATCAGCGCCTGGGATTCAAAAGGCTTGGAGATCCAGCTATCAGCACCGGCACCAATGGCCTTTTCTTCATCGAAGGGCTCAAACGTCCCTGCCAGTAACAAGACAGGAACCCCCTTAAACGCAGGATCCTGTTTAATGGCGGCGCAGAGTTCGTAGCCATTTTTACCAGGCATGAACACGTCGGCAAGTACCAGATCTGGCCTTGAGGCACGGGCCTTTTCCAGCGCAGAATCGCCATCGCCAACGATCGAAAGTTCATAATCTTCGTTGGCAAAGGTGATCCCGATCACCTTCTGAATGGTAATACTGTCGTCGGCTAACAACAGTTTTTTACTCATCAAAGCCTCCTTGACGGCTATTCAAACTCATACTGGTAAGGCAATTGAGCCAAGAGTGTATCAATATCAAGCAACGGATAGGGCTTGTCCCGCCAGAAAAAAGCCTGGCTAAACATTTCAGGCTCGGTGCCCGGCGGCGCCGGAGAGATCGCCCCGTCACTGGTTTCAACAATGCGCACGGCACGTTCAACGGGGACACCTACACCACCATAATCACTCTCACATACCACAATATACGGTATGGCACCGCTTGTATCAGCGTCCATGCCAGGTATTGCTGACGGAGCCAGCAAGGGAATAATCTCCCCTGCGAAAAGAAAAACACCGGCAAAACCGCGTCGCAATCGTACCAGAGGGAAAACCGGCAATTCTGCTAGGATGTGCCGAATCTGGGCCACTGGCAGAGCATATTCCCGGCCTGTAACTGATAATAAACATATCTTGGCGGTCATGCCGACCCCAGCCACTGATCGACAACCTTTGGATCAAAGCAGATCAAAGGCTCCCCTTGCCAGAGCTCAATTGCCGTAAAAGGGAGTGAGACCCCTTCCTGAAGTAACGGAGGGACTTCACAACAGCAAAAAGACTCAAGAGGGAAAATCCCCTCAACACGGTCAGCCAACAAGCCCCAGGCACCATCCGCGCCAGCAACGACCAGAATAGCGCTAGCAAAATCACCCGGGCTCAGCCGAAACAATCCGTGAACATCGCGGGCATGAATCGCCTCGTCACGAACACTCAACAACCCGAGCAATGCTAGGTCCGCATCGGCTGCAGACGTATCAAGAATTCCCTCCCGGGCCTCAAGGATCTCCAATAAATCCCCGATCGCAAGAGAGAAGCCAACGCCTGACAACCGAAACACGAGTCGTTTACCGGCGACGCCTGTCATGATTTAACCGATGCCATAATCACCGCATCCGAAAAACAAAAAAAGTTAAAACTTTGAGGTAATTACCATATTTTTCGCCAGAGTGTCAAGGTTCGCTGCGTCCCGGCAATGACCTCAACTCATCCGACCCGCCACGGGCGCGGTAAAAAAATTTCATGATACAGATTGATGGCAAACCGATCGGTCATGCCGGCAACAAAATCGGCAACCGAGACCAGGTCGTCATCCTCTTCGCGACAACGGCCGCCATGAGCCAGAAGAGACTCACGATCGTTGGCAAAATGAAGAAAAAGATCGCGCAGTATGCGCGCTGCCTTGCCAAACTCGGCATCGACGGTTTTCACCAGATAAACATGCGAGGTCAACCAGTCCCGCAGGCCCATCAATGCCGCGTCAACCGGCTCGGAGAGGCGAATCACCGCCCCGCCACTGGATGTCGAGACTTCGACAAGATCCCGCACCATGGTGTCTATACGCTCCTGACAGCTGCGGCCAAGCACGACGCAGATATCATCCGGGATCTGTGCTTCAGTGATCAATCCGGCCCGTAGAGCATCGTCGAGATCGTGATTGACATAGGCGATGATATCGGCAAACCGGACGACACGTCCTTCGTGCGTAAAGGGCAGGCAGTCGTCGGCGACATGATTCAATGCCCCCTGCCCCTTGGAGTGCTTGGCAATACCATCCAGAACTTCTGCTGTCAAATTCAGGCCGACACCGTCGTTTTCTAGAATCTCCACAACGCGACGACTCTGCCGGACATGGTGGAACCCGCCAGGGGCCAACTCGTTCAGGATCCGCTCGCCGGCATGGCCGAAAGGCGTATGGCCAAGATCATGACCCAGAGCAATCGCTTCAGTAAGATCCTCATTCAAGGCCAGGGACCGGGCGACAGTGCGCGCTATCTGCGACACCTCCAGAGTGTGGGTCAGGCGGGTCCTGTAATGATCCCCTTCCGGAGACAGGAACACCTGTGTCTTGTACTTAAGGCGCCGAAACGCCTTGCTCTGCAGGATCCGATTACAATCATCCTGGAACGTGGTCCGTAAGGTACAATGCATCTCAGCCTGTTCGCGTCCGCGTGTTTCAACACTCAGGCAGGCAAAAGGCGAGAGCATCTGCCGCTCACGTTCTTCAAGAAAATGACGAATATTCATCAAGACCACCGGAACAAGAAATACTTAATATGCCAAGCATAACACGCGCAGATAACATGGCGAAGTTCTTTCATGCAATGGATGAATTTTAACAAAAAACAACCTGAACAGGAGCAGATTACGCGCACCACTCGAGACGACACTTTTCAACTGATATTTAAACAACGACAGTGACTTTCTTGCCAAAAACTCGCAGGCGGAATTAAATATGTATTTCTGGAAATAGTTAAAAAAAGGCGATAGCGCACGAATTTTTTCCACTATAACGACCTGTAACACCGATCAATTCAACAAATAGTTAAAAAACCACTTGCATTTAATACAATATATTGTATTTACTTCAATAGATTTTAGTTATTCATTCTGAAACGACACCCCAATGGAGGAAGAACATGGCTACCCTGATTGAACTGGCCGCCGATATCGTCGCGGCCCACGCGTCAACCACGACGATGACCAAGGAAGAACTTGTCGCTGAGCTCTCGGATATTTACCGGGCCCTTGCAGCCATCGAAAAGGGCGAAACGGTGGAAGTACAGACAGAAGAAGCTCCGGCAATGACACGCAAGAAGGCCTTCGGTAAAGACAAGATCTACTGCATGATCTGCGGCAAAGGCATGACAGCCCTCACCCGCCACCTGAAAACGTCCCATGAAATGACTCCGGGACAATACCGTAAACAGTTTGACATTCCACGCTCCCAGTCCCTTGCGTCGCGTGCCTACTCTGAAAAACGGAGGCAGATGGCCATTGACCGCGGTCTTGGCGACAAATTGGCCAAAGCCCGTGCCGCCCGTGGCAAGAAAAAGAAGTAATCCACGACAGCGGGAAACAATGAAGCCTTAATATGAGCGGCACCCGCCATGGCGGGTGCCGCTCATATTATAATACTTGACCCGCTCCGATCAGCTGTCTAGGATGCAGAGAGTAAACTTCTGGAGCGGCAATGAAACGAGTTCTGATTGGTGATCAACGCGAGGACCTCGCGACAACCTTCGAAGCCCTGATCCGGAATTGGGGTTATCGCGTAATTGTTGCCGAAAACCTTGTTATGTACGGTGAGATTCTGGAGAAGATCGCTCCGGAGATACAAATCGTCGGGCCTTCATTCCTGAAGGATCCTACCCTCTATCAACAGGTCTGCAACAGCCCCGCGCCGCTTCTGACCATTGCCGACCCCAAGCACCCCATGACACCACCCAAGGGAGACGTTCTGCCGTACCCGGTCGACATTTTCCGCCTTTTTTCTCTTATTCAGAATGAGCTTGAAGAGACTCCACGTCGAAACATCCGACTACGGGTCAAACTCCCCGGAATCTATTTTAATGGCAACAAATCGTGTATTGCCGAAGTTCTCAGCCTGAGCACTGCCGGGCTGTTCCTGAAAACCGGCACCCGCCTGGAGAATCGCGATACCATACGCCTTATTTTCCCGCTATTCGGAATGCAAAAAGAGATGGAGGTCTCCGGACGCATCGTTTATCAGGTAACTCCCGGCCCAGAAAACAACTATATGCAGGGGATCGGCGTCGAATTTATCGATTTTGACGCCTCCACATTTTCCACGCTCGAACGTTATATCGAGGGGCTTCTCTTTAATGAGCTCAGCGAAACCAGTGCCGCCCGCCGTACCTTCGACACAGGGCACCTGCAACCGCACCTGCTGACAGAACTTCTACCTGCCATTTAATCCGATCCGAACGGGCGGCGGATAAAACCTTGACATGCGCCTGTCATTAGACTGCGGCTAAGAGTTGCGGTAAAAAGCTCTCCCCCTCCCCCCCCATCAAGCCAAAGTTCTCGCTTATTGTTGCAGCCACATCCGAAAAGCTTTGGCGCTCACCCAGATCACAGGGCCGGATCGTGTGATGCCAGACCAGCAGCGGTACATACTCACGGGTGTGATCCGTTCCGTTAATCTGCGGATCACAACCATGATCAGCAGTCAGAATCAGCAAATCATCGGAGCGCATCTGACGCTGCAACTGCGGCAACCATACATCAAAGGCCTGTAGTGCATCGGAAAAACCGGCTACGTCCAGCCGGTGTCCGTACATCATGTCAAAATCGACCAGGTTAACAAAGATCATTCCTGAATCAACACTGTCGAGCACCTGAAGCGTGCAGCGCATCCCATCGTCATTGCCGTGCGTGGGCAGGGAGCGGGTCAATCCGCATCCGGCGAAAATATCGCCAATTTTACCCACACCGACGACAGAATGACCCGCCTCGGACAGGCGATCAAGCAGGGTCGGTGCCGGCGGCGGCATGGCAAAATCATGGCGACGCGTCGTCCGCTGAAAACCGTTAACCGCATCGCCGTCAAACGGCCGGGCAATCACGCGTCCAACCCGCCAGGGGTCGAGTATGCGCCGTGCCTGTCGGCAGAGGTCATAGAGTTGGGCGGGGGGGATAATCGACTCATGGGCAGCTATCTGAAAAACAGAATCGGCACTGGTGTAGACGATGGGACGCCCACTGTGCATGTGCTGCGCGCCGAGACGTGCAATGATATCGGTACCGCTGGCGGCAATATTCCCCAACGGTTCAAAGCCGGTCGCGGCGGCGAAGGCGGCGATAATCTCCGGAGGAAACCCGTCGGGAAAGGTCGCATAAGGATGAAGGGTTGGCAAGCCGGCCAACT
>DDWE01000092.1 GCA_002345625.1 Desulfuromonadaceae bacterium UBA2294
GACGCGAAAAAAATCGAGGGTATTGAACGAGGACCCGGCGCCGAGATCGAGCAGGACGATTTCGGCCGGCAGGCGGGTGATCTCGCGTAGCAGGCGGATTTTCTGGCCGTGGTGAATATTGGCCAGAAACGGGCGGACGCCGTCACCGGGGATAAAATAGAGATCGTCGTCCAACGGCACGGCATAATCGGCGAGGTGGGAACCTTTGGTCTCGATGTAGTCGCCGATGCCGGGGTTGTCATTGGCGATGCCGAAATAGGCATGGAGGTTGGAGCCGCCGAGATCGAGATCGACGGCGATGGTGCGTCGGCCGCTGGTGGCCAGAGCGCGGGCGAGACCGGCGGTGACCATGCTCTTGCCGACACCCCCCTTACCACTGGCGATGGGGATGATGAGCGGGGTGAATTGCTGCTCTTGCGTCATACGCGCCTCCCGATACAAAACTTTGGGCATTCTAACGACTGGCGGCAGGATGCGCAAGGCTTCAAAAAAGACGTGTGACCACGAAGGGGACGAAGAACACGAAGTAGGGCTGTTTCCTGAGTCAGACCAGTCTGCAAAATAATATTCAGATAGTCTTTGTGTTTTTCAACTAGCAGCACGAGGGGTCGTGACAGGCTCCGTTCTAATTCTCGTTAATCAAGGCATTCCGCACTCTTGTAACGCCTGAGCACAAAACTGTGCTATATTTTTTGGCAATGATGACCACGAGCCGAAGGCGAACGCCACGTCTGGCCTGGCTGTTTCGCCCCTATTATCACCTCAAATACTGGTTCTTCCGCGCGGAACGCCGCGAACGGATGCGGGGTGGGTTGCGCTCCGGGTTTGTCGGCGTACAAATTGACGGTCTCTCCCACGCATACTTCCAATTGGCGCTGGAACGCGGCTATCTGCCGAACATCGCCCGCCATCTGCGCCGCGGACACATCGTCCGTGACTACCTCTCCGGCCTGCCGAGCACCACCCCCGCCGCCCAGGCCGCGATCTTTTACGGCATCGAAACCGGCATCCCCGCCTTTCGCTGGTTTGAAAAGGCGACCGGACGCCTGATCAGCTGCAACGATCTCGACAACGTTCAGTATTTTCGCGAAAAGGTCGTCGGCGATCAATCCGGCGTGCTGGACGACGGCTCCTCCTACTGCAACCTGCTCGATGGCGGCGCCAAGCGCAGTGTCTTTACCGTCTCGTCGCCGCATCCACAGACCTTGTTCGGCCGTTTCGGCGGCTTGCGTCTGCTGGTGCTGCTCTGCCTGCATCCGCTGCGGGTGTTGCGGATGAATCTGGCGGTCATGGCCGAATACGTTGCCGAGTACTTCGATCAGCGTCGCGCCCGGACCAAAAAACGCCGGCCGGTGAAGACCGGTCTCTTTCCGCTGATCCGCATTATCTGCAATGTCATTTTACGCGAGCTGCAGACCTTCGGCGTCATCGCCGACATCTACAGTGGCGTGCCGCGCATCTACACCACCTACAGCGGCTACGACGAGCTGGCACACCAGTACGGACCGGCCTCGCGCACCGCACTGATCAACCTGCGCTACACCGACAAACGCATCGGCGAGATCATGCGCATGCTGCGCTTCTGCCCCGGTGCCGATTACCAGCTGATTCTGCTCTCCGACCACGGCCAGACCCCCGGTTACCCCTTCGAGGCACGCTTCGGCGCCACCCTCGGCGATGCCATCAGTGGTTTTTTACAGGAAAACAAGGAAGCCGTCGTCTCCGCCGGCCCTCTCGATTTCGCCCGGGCCAAATTCAGCTACCTGCATGAAGAGATCGAAGCGCGCCCCGACAGCTGGCGACGGCGTCTATATCACCGGGTCAAAAACACACTGCAACAACGCATCACCGCCCTGGTACCGGAGACCCTCAAAGTCGATGCCATCGGCGGCGTTGTCGTCACTTATTCAAGTTCTCTGGCTCACCTCTACATCACCGGCGACGAGAAACGGCTGACCCTGGCGCAGATCAAGCGCCAGCAGCCGCTGCTGCTGCGCTTTCTGTCACACCACAAAGGGATCGGTTTTCTCATGGCGCGCGGGTCGGGGGCACGGGTCTGGTTTGTCCATCGGGGCGGGGAGTTGTGCAGTGACGGCAAGGAACTGCCGGTGCCGGAACAGATCGCCTTTTTACAGCCCTACGGTGATGTGACGAAGATTTTTGACCAGTTGTGCGAGTTTGCGCGTGACAGCAGCTGCGGCGACCTGATCATCTTCGGCGCCCTGGACGACGGGCTGATCACCTGTTTCGACGATCAGATCGGCGGCCACGGTTCGGTCGGCGGCGAGCAATCGCACCCGTTTCTGATTTTGCCAACCGACCACCCGCTGGCGCAGCGCAGCAACCTGGCCGGCCACGCCTTCCTTTATCACGAGGTGTTTTTGCCCCGGTTTCAGGCCGGGGAGAAGTCAGTTAAGGATTCTGACAAGCGAACCCTATAAAGGCTTTGAATTGGACGCAGATCAAATCTGATTTACGCAGATCAGGCAAAACCGAAATCTTGTTGTTTTGGTTTTAATCTGTGTTATCAGATTTGATCTGCGTCCAAAATGGATTCTGGCTTTTCCCTTGAATACACCGTCCCCCGCCGCTGCGCGCTGAGCTTCAGCCCTTAACCGCCAACACATACTTCAGATAGCGACCTTCGGGAAAGGTGACCGGATAGGTGAAGTCGGCTGCCTGGCCGTGGATGCCAATGACCTTGAGGTCGCAATTGGCTTGCAGGGCGCCGCGCCGCAGTTCTTTTAGATAGTCAGCCAGCTCGGTCTTCTGGTGATTGGATGAGGCGATGAGCAACCCGCCGGGGGCAAGAATGGCACATGCGGCACTGGCCAGATCGGCGGTACCGCCGCGGGTAGCAAAGGTGCTTTTACGGGTGCTGGAGAAACTCGGCGGATCGAACAGGACGACATCGAAGCGGCGCTTTTCGCGGACGAAACGCTCCAGGGCCTTGAAGCAGTCATCAACGACAAACTCATGCCGCTTCGGGTTGAGGCGGTTGAGCTCAAAGTTGGCTTGCGCCCGGCCAAGATAGGCACCGGAGGTATCGACACTGATCACCTTCTGCGCCCCGGCCGCGGCTGCGGCGACGGAGAAGGCGCCGGTATAGGCAAAGAGATTGAGCACGGTCTTCCCCTTGACCCGACCCATCAGATCGCGACGATTCTCCCTCTGGTCGGGAAACAGGCCGGTATTAAGGCCATCGGCGAGATCAACCCCATAGCGCAGCCCGTTCTCCTCCACCACCAGATCAGACGGCGCTGCGGCACCGGACAACAGGCGACTGTAGCGGGTCGAGGCCCCTTTGGCCGACAGCTCGCGGGTCTCCTGCGGGCGGAATTTCTCATAAATCCCAAGCGGTGCCATCAACTCCTTCAGGACATCGGCAACCGACTGCAGATACGGCTTCCACGCCGCACTGTAGCTTTGCAGCATCAGGTAGTCGCCGTAGAGATCGACGGTCAGGCCGGACAGTCCATCCCCTTCGCCATTGACCAGACGGTAAGCGTTGGTCCCGGCCAGGTCGAGATGGTTCCGGCGCAGATCGCGGGCGGCAGTGAGCCGTTCCAGAAGCCAGACGCGATTGACTGCCATTTTTTTTCGATCAAGAACCCGGGCGACAATCCGCTCCCCCGGCGCATAGAGTGCACTACCAAGAAAACGCCCCCCCTTCTCGGTCAAAGCGATGACCTCCCCGGGTGCCCCTTTCGGCCAGGCGGCGGTAAATTTATCGGCAATAATCCACGGGTGGCCTAAATCGAGCATACGCACGCTCTCCGGCCCGACCACAAACATCCGCTGTGCCACAATAAACTCCTGTAAAAAAAGGTTTCAGGCTCAAGGTTTCAGGGTTCAGGTTCAAAGCAGCTGGTAGCTCGAAGCCAACGCAGCTGACGGCAGCAGTCTACCCGAGTTCGTCTGACAACAAAAGACTCAAGCGCAGTTCTTGGTTGAGGCGTCGGGCTGTGCTAATCTGCTGCGCGAGATTTAACCGGGAGGACAGCGAGAACATGGAGAGCAACAAACAAAGCCGTGGTGAGAAGTATATCGTTCAGCTGATGCAGGAGTTGCAACCGGAGAGCGAGCGCTACCGGGTGCTGGCAACCGCCAAGCAGTTCAAGGCGTCGTGGGCGGAGCTCGGCGAACGCCTGGTCAACGTCAGCCAGCGTAGTCTGTTTCGTGACTGGGGGTACGAATCGTTTGACGATTACTGCAGCCGGGAGATCCGCATCCGCAAGGCAACGGCAGAGAAGTTGACGCTGGCCTACCGTTTTCTCGAACGCGAGGAACCGGGGCTGTTGACCCGTAACGAGGGGCTGCAACCGCTACCGGATTACCGTAGCATCGATTTGTTGCGCCGCGCCCGCGAAGAAGAGGGGTTTGCGCCGGAGCAGTATCAGGAGCTGCGTGAGGCGGTAATCGAAAACGAGCGGAGCCACCCGCTGGTGCGCCGACAGTTCGCCGAAGTGACCCGGCAGCGCGAGGAAGCGGTGACCACCCGGCGGCGTCAGGTACAGACCGCCCACGCCGCGGCACGGCGTCTTGAATCAGCCCTGTTGCCGCTGGATGAGCTGGCGAGCCGCTACCTGTCGCTGGTGGAAGCGCTGCTCGGCGAACTGGCCGAACAGGAGCTGCACCTTGATGCCGCCGAGAGCGACAGCGCGAATCAAAACGGCTGAAGCAGCGAGAAGAACGCGGCGAGGCTCAGGGTGCCGACAATGCACAAGCTTAAGTAAAGCACCAGCACCCGGCGCCGGAACATGGTGTAAAAAATCCCCATGACCGGCAGGGCCGTAACCGGACCACCGATGAGCATGGCGATGCCGGGTCCGATGGCCAGAGGAATGACCTGTCCCGGGTCGGGAAGAAAGAACCCGTAGAGCATGGACGCGGCGGTCACCTGCGGCAGGTGCAGCGGGACGGTCGCAAACATCAGGCCGACAGTGGCCAGCATCCCCTCATTGGAGAGCAGGTCCATTAACCAGGTCGGGTCGATCAGTGACGAGGCGATCACTTCGATCACCAGACCGATCAAGGCAAAGCGGCCGATCTTCAGCGTCCCCTCCCAGAATCGGGCAAGAAAAACCAGAAATTTGTTATGGGTACAGCGATCGACCCGGTGCGACAACTGCTGGCCACAATCGCAACGCAGTTCGTCAACCGGATACTCCGGGTCGTGAAAGTCGCCTTTCGGCAGTTCCTGCCGGAACAACTCCTCCTCATTGAAACCGTATGGTCGCAGCAGATGGGTTACAATCCCGGCGAAGAGGCCGAGCAGCACAGCGCAGACCAGGACCAGATTGGCCCAGTGCGAACCGAGTTGACCTGAAAGCAGGGTGTAGGCGGCAGGACTCATGAGCGGTGAGGTCACCAGGAGTGCCATCGCCGGCGCCAACGGCAATCCGGCCAGCAGCAGGGAGATGACCAGCGGCAGGGTGGCACAGGCACACATGGGGCTGGCAACGCCGAGAATAGTCGCCAGACCGATAGCGTAGATACCGAAATGGGTCAGCGCCTTGCGAATCTTCACATGCCACTTGAAGGTGCGGATGATCGCTTCCAACAAAACACCGAACGCCAGGTAGGGAATGATGTAAACAAATTCGACCCACATCTTTTGCCCCAGATCGAGCAATACGGCAGTAAAATCGTTCATCAGCAGCACATCTCCAAAATCGTCAGATATTCGTCTTTCAATCCACCAACACAGGCAAGTTACCGGCAACCGGAAGCAGCAATACGGACCTGCAAAGCCTGCCATCAGCATAAGAAACAAACAACCCGGAATCTTCAGCAAAAGTTGTTCCATCTTTTGCCAGCAACAAAGAGCAAAACTGATACCGCGACACAATTTTCAGTGCAAGCTTTTTCCACCACAGATGTTATAATTCGGCCAAATTGAAGCATCAGGAGCCCCAATGAGCAAAAAGATCAAGGCCCGTGTGATTGAGCAGTTTGGACGGAATGCGCGCGGCTACATCTATGACAGCGGTTTTGCCGGCGGTGCCGACCTCGAGGAGGCCGCGCGCCTTTTGCAACCGACCACCGACGACCTGCTGCTTGATGTCGCCACCGGTGGCGGTCACACGGCACTCTTTTTTGCGCCCAAGGTGCGTAGCGTGGTTGCCTCTGACCTGACCATGCAGATGCTGAAGCAGGCGCAGGAATATATCTGCGACGAGACCGATATCGACAATATCACCCTGCGCGAAGCCGATGCTGAAGATCTCCCCTTCCCCTCCGGCTCCTTCACCCTGCTCACCTGCCGTATTGCGGCGCACCATTTCCCCGACGTCCCCAAAGCGCTGCATGAGTTTCATCGGGTGTTGCGACGCAAAGGGGGACGGATGGTGGTTATCGACACTCTGCTCCCCGACGATCCGGAGATTGCCGCCTTTTACCAGACCATGGAGATCATGCGCGATCCGACCCACGTTCAGGCCTATACCCGGCAACAGTGGCTCGACATGATCGGTGAAGCCGGCTTTGAAATACAGCACACCGCCTGCTTTCCCAAAACCCACGATTTCCGCCCCTGGGCCCGGCGCGCCGGGATGAACGATAAGGCGGTCAATCAACTCAACGACTACTTTGCCAGTGCATCACAAAAAGTGCAGGACTATTTCCAGATCGACCTGTTCGCCGGCGAAGTCGAAAGCTACACCGACCAGAAACTCCTGATCTACGCCA
>DDWE01000016.1 GCA_002345625.1 Desulfuromonadaceae bacterium UBA2294
ATATTGCTCTCGCCTGTCTCGGATTATAGGCTTCAGTGTATTTATGTTTCTATCTAAGTATTTGTTTTTGTTTTCTACGAGGAACGGACCAAGCTAAGCGGGCTGGAGCTGGTCCTTTTCAATTGTGTAGAAACCTTTACGCGAACCACCCATGTATCACCCAGTCCGCTTGAGCGTTTGGTTAAACGCCCATGCAGACTGTTATTCTGAAAGATCAAAACAAGTAGTCCTTCAAAGGCTTAACCTGGCCGTTCTTAATATCTTCAAGTTTCTTTTTTAGCCGAAACAAAGAGAATATCACTGTAACAGCCACGGCAAGCGCCGAAGGAACAATGATTACCAAGCTGTCGTCTTTACCTATACCCAAAACGGCTGTCATCAAATAGTAGATAAACCAGAGTGAAAAAATGCTTATAGCGGTAGCCAGAAAGGCAATGAGCTTAAAATTATGCATGCTGCAAAGCACCTCAATTTAAGCGTTATCAGTTAGGTTGGCGTTTAACGGTTTGAGATAAGCGGCTGACGACGCGCACCTGGCGATTTACCGCAATTTGATTTTGCTTTTCCGTGAAGCACCCCGCCCCACTCAGTCCGCCTTGATTTTCTGGTTAGGCCGTCCTCTTCTGGACCTGAGCAGCCACAGAAAACCCCCGAATGGAACAACAAAAAACAATAGTAATATGATTTTTGGGTCAGGTGAATTAGGAAATATGCGTGACAGAACAAGGCACAAAAATATTCCCAATAACAGTGCATACATTAACGCCAGACCAATGCTGCTCAGCCAAGAGTTGTCACTTCCATTTAATAGTGACCCTGAAGAGGTAAAGACTCTTTTCCCTTCAGAATTTCTCCTAGAAAACCAATAAGACATTTTTAGGCCTAACGAATTAGAGTTTTTGCTGCGCGAAGCCGCTGCAAAGACTCGGTTGAACTAAAGCCCGACACCGCTGTGATGTATGGGATTTTATCGGGGAGCTCGATGCTCTTTGCGGGAAAGAATAGCGGGAATATCGGTGAACGACAATGAAATATTTATCATATTGCAGCGTATACGGAGTCGGTAAGCATCTTACGGCCTTCTGTTTCTCGGGTTTATTCAGTCTTGCTCGGTCTCGGGCACAAAACTATCCTGCGCCAGCCGCTCATGCGCCCGCTACCATTGCCTTTTGGTTGTAATCAAGTCTTTGATCCGGCGGGCTGCGGGCTCCGCGTGGCAGACGTCCGACCAGCAACAGGATGCCTGTGGTGCAATTTGGACAAGGTGCTTCGCCTGGTTCCGTGATCGCGACCTTTTCTGGTTCTGGTTTTTGCCGCCGATCAGATAGCAGCAACTGTAGTCGTTTGAACCGGGAGCGCCGCGCCGGGCTGAGCAGACCGTAATAGCGCACCTTGTGCGCCCCTTTCGGCAGAACGTGTTGCAGGAAGCGGCGTAGAAACTCTTCTGTCGGCAGAGTCATGCAGCGACTGGCACCGGTTGTGCTGTCTTGCCAGCGAAACGTGACCTGTCCGTTTTCCAGTTTGACGATACGGCGGTTGGTGATAGCGACACGGTGCACGTAGCGACCGAGGTAGGCGAGCACCTTTTGCGTACGATTGAGGGTCGGCTTGGCGTAGACCACCCACTCCTGATCACTGTAGGCTGGACGCTGCGCACGCGGCAGAAGTTGTCGGGCGCCGTGCAGAAACTTGCCGCGAAACAGACGCGACAGGGCCCGCACCGGAAACAGGAATTTTTTACGCGCCGGGATCCAGAGGCCGTCGCGGGTCAGTGCTCCGGCCGGGACGAGGAAATGGACATGAGGATGATAGATCAGGGTCCGGGTCCAGGTGTGCAAAACGCAAAGCAGACCAAGCTCGCCACCCAGGTGACGAGGATCGGCGCCCAAGGTCAGCAGCGACTGCGCCGCCGCACGCATCAGGAGCGGCAAAAGTTGCTTTTGATGAGTGCGAACCACCTCTCGCCACTCTTGCGGCAAGGTGAAGACGACATGGAAGTAGGGAACCGCCAGCAGATCGCCTTCACGTTTGGCCAGCCAGCGACCGGTGCGGGCACCACTGCACTTGGGGCAACTGCGATTGTTGCAGGAGTGATAAGCATAGTGCCTGTGTCCGCAGGCATCGCAGGCAAACAGCCGGCCGCCTAGCGGCGCGGTGCGACACGCAGAGATATCGGCCAGGGCGCGGCGATGACTGGGCAGGATATTTACTCCGAAACGAGCAAGATACGCCGCACCGTGGCCGTCGATGATTTCGGCCAACTCGACCATCGGCTAGACGCCGGCGTTAAGTTGCACCAGTGCCACATCGAGGCGGGCGAGAACGTTGGCGGTGAGGTGGGTGTAGATGGTTGTGGTTTTCAGACACTGATGCCCGAGTAACTCCTGAATCACCCGCAGATCGACGCCATTCTCCATTAAATGAGTGGCAAAAGAGTGGCGCAAGGTGTGGACACTGGCCGGCTTGTCTATGCGACTCAGGCGCAGCGCATCGCGAAAACCCCTTTGCAGGGCACTGATGGAGAACGATTCACCTTTTCTGCCTGGAAAGAGCCATGTATCACAGCGGCTGTGTTGCTGGTAGTTTCGCAACATGACCAGCGTCTCGGCTGACAACGGGATGGAACGATCCTTTCCGCCTTTGCCGCCGCGCACCCAGACCAACCGCCGCTGCCAATCGATATCGGCCAGCGTCAGCCGCGTGGCTTCGGAAACTCGCAATCCACACAGATAAATCAGCCGCAGCGCCATGGCGACCACAGGATTGCGGATACCACGCAGAATCTGCCGGACCTCCTCTTGCGACAATACGACCGGCAAGCGCTTGCTCTTGGCCGGACGCACCAGATCCAGAAAAGGCCACTGCCGCTGCAAGGTCTTGGTGAAAAAGAACTTGATGCCATACAGGTAGAGGCGAACCGTGCTGGCTGCCGACTTGCGCTCGTTGATCAAGTGCAGAAAAAAAGCGCGCACCTCCTCTTCACTCAACTGATCTGGAGAGCGCCTGTAGTACTTGGCCAGCCCCCGCACCGCCATCAAATAGCTCTGCTGGGTCTTGGCGCTGTACCCGGCCAATTGTAAATCGGCAGTCATGCGTCGTCTGAGTTCCGTCATGGGTCATCTCCTGTCGTAAAAAAGGCCGCGAAATGCGGCCCAATGACGGTATCACGAAGATGAAAACATACGACCCAACGACTAAAACTAACGAAGGCAACCCCATCATGGAGTTGCCTTCGATTACCTCTACCGCGTAGCGGTTTAGTTCAACTTGTTATTAGACGGCGCATCTAGATATAGAAACAATTTCCATACCTAGATACCCGGTTTCTATATATGGATATCTTGTTTATAGATATATAAACTATAAACCACCTAATTCATCGATCAGTCGGTGTTCCAGCCCGAGGGCGAGCACTTGCGCAAACGGCAGCACCCAGGCCTTTTTCTCCGGGTTCCAAAAGCCCCCCGCCTGCTTCACTCTCTCACGCAGCTCTTCCTCACCATAACCGATCCGGATCAGTACCCGTTCGGTGGTGGCAAAGCGCACCCCCGGCACCCAGTCCTGCTCATCGACAATCAGTTCGACGGTCTTGTAGCGCTTCTGGCGCAGCTTGTCGTAGCGATAACGGACGCAGATCAGCTGGTCACCATACTTTTGCACCAGTTGCCGGGTGCCTTTTTGCCCCGGCTTGATGGTCGCCTTGATCTCCATCCCCCCTCCGGCAAAACAAAAAAGGACCGACGCTTTTTAAAAAAGCAGCCGGTCCTTTAGTTTATTCGCAATTCTGTAGCGTGCATTCCCCGCTTAGCCCTTCATCCGATTGCATCCCAAAACACGCCGCAAACTTAGCGCATTTTAAGCATCCGGTCAAGATGCTCGCAGCGAAGGGTTACACCTTTTTGTATTTGTCGTACTTCTTGCGCTCGTTGGCGTCGAGGTACTTCTTGCGCAGGCGGATCGACTTCGGGGTGACCTCGACCAGCTCGTCGTCGGAGATGTACTCGAGAGCCTGCTCCAGGGTGAGCAGGTTCGGCGGAATCAGGCGGACGGCTTCGTCGGTGCCCGAGGCGCGGACGTTGGTCAGCTTTTTGCCGCGGCAGGAGTTGACCACCAGGTCGTTCTCCTTGGCGTGCTGGCCGATGATCATCCCCTCGTAAACATCGGTGCCGGGGTTGACGAACAGGGTGCCGCGCTCCTGCAGGTTAAACAGGGAGTAGGCAACGGTCTCACCGCTCTCCATGGCGATCAGCACGCCGTTCTTGCGGCCGAGGATCGCACCTTTATACGGGGCGTATTCGTGGAAAACGTGGTTGAGGGTACCGGTGCCGCGGGTATCGGTCATGAACTCAGTGCGGAAACCGATCAGGCCGCGCGCGGGGATGGTGAACTCAAGACGGGTGACGCCGTCCATCGGCGACATGGAGATCATCTCGGCTTTGCGGGTGCCGAGCTTCTCGATGACGGTGCCCTGAAATTCTTCGGGGACGTCGATGGTCAGATATTCGATCGGCTCGCACTTGGTGCCGTCGATTTCACGGTAGATGACTTCGGGCTTGGAGACCGCCATTTCAAAGCCTTCGCGCCGCATATTCTCGATCAGGATGGAGAGGTGCAGTTCGCCGCGACCGGAGACCTTGAAGCTGTCGGTGTTGTCGGTGTCTTCGACGCGCAGCGAGACGTTGGTGCGCAGTTCGCGCTGCAGACGCTCACGCAGCTGGCGGCTGGTGACAAACTTCCCTTCGCGGCCGGCAAACGGGGAGCTGTTGACGATGAAGTTCATCGACAGGGTCGGCTCGTCGATGGCGGTGTAAGGGACGGCGACCGGGTTGGCCAGGCTGGCGATGGTTTCGCCGATACCGACTTCATCAAAACCGGCGACGGTGACGATGTCACCGGCCACAGCGTCGGGAATCTCGACCTGCTGCAGGCCAACATAACCGAGCAGTTTGGAGACGCGGCCGTTACGGACTTTGCCTTCACGATCGATCACGGCCACGGTCTCGCCGGCGCGGATGCGGCCGTTAAAGATCTTGCCGGTGGCGGTGCGGCCGATGTAGTCGTCATAATCGATGCTCGCCACCTGCAGCTGCAGCGGCGCATTGGGATCGCCGTCCGGCGCCGGGACGCGGGTCCGAATGATTTCAAACAGGGCATCGAGGTTGCCATCGGGATCGCCCGGCTCCAGCTTGGAGATACCGAACTTGGCGCTGGTGTAGACGATGGGAAAATCGAGCTGTTTCTCGTTGGCATCGAGCTCACAGAAGAGGTCGAAGACCATGTTGACGACCTCTTCCGGGCGGGCGCCGGGACGGTCAATCTTGTTAATAACCACCACCGGCAGATGACCGAGGGTGAGGGCTTTTTTGAGCACGAAACGGGTCTGCGGCATCGGCCCGTCGAAGGCATCGACCAGCAGCAGGACCGAATCGACCATCTTCAGCACGCGCTCGACCTCGCCGCCAAAGTCGGCATGGCCGGGGGTGTCGACGACATTGACCTTCATGTCGGGGCGCTGGATGGAGAGGTTTTTCGAGATAATGGTGATGCCGCGCTCACGCTCGAGGTCGTTGCGGTCCATGACGCGCTCAACGATCTTCTGATTTTCGCGGAACGTTCCGGATTGTTTCAGCATGACATCGACCAGGGTGGTCTTGCCGTGGTCGACGTGGGCGA
>DDWE01000118.1 GCA_002345625.1 Desulfuromonadaceae bacterium UBA2294
CGAGCTGGCGCACGGCGGCACCCTGTTTCTCGCCGATCTCATCGAGAAACAGGGTGCCGCCGTGCGCCAGCTCGAACTTCCCCTTGTGGTCACTGACCGCACCGGTAAAAGCGCCACGGACATGGCCAAACAGCTCCGACTCGATCAGATTCTCCGGCAGCGCCGCGCAGTTGACCCGCACCAGCGGCCGTTCCCGGCGCTCACTGCTGCGGTGCAGCAGCTCGACCACCCGCTCCTTGCCGGTGCCGTTCTCACCGGCCACCAGCACCGTCGAATCGAGCGGAGCGACCGCCTCGACCATCTCCACCACTTTCTGCATGGCATCGCTGTGCGCCACCAGTAGCGCCTCGGCGCCGCCGGGAACCTGCTTGAGCTGCAGGTTCTCCTCGGCCAGACGCTTCTTCTCTGTCACATCGCGACTGATCAATAAGGTGCCGAGATAGTCACCATCGGGGGAACGGATCGCCGAATAGGAATTCTCGAACCAGCGGTTCTGCGCGCCGATGATCCGGGTACTGGATGCGATGCTTCCCGACTTGAGGCTGGCGAGCAGTTCACCGATGCGCTCATGCGCCGCCGGCTTGTGGATGGCAAAAATACTTTTACCAAGGATGCGCTCGGCATGCACATGGCGGATCGCCTCGGCCGCAGGATTGCAGATACGGATCACATCGTCGGCGTCGAGATAGATCACCCCTTCGGCCATGGAAAAAACGATCGACTGGAAAATAGTTTGCGTCTGCATTGTGTTCCTCCAGAAAATGTTTCCGAATGGTAACACAGCCGTTGACGTCCGCAACCTCATTTTTGATTCTTACCGGAGGGAGAATCTAAATATGGGGTTACCACCAAGTCATCAGGAAAGTCATTGGAGAACGGTATTTTTTTATCTGCCTAAAGACTTCGCACCACCAAAGAGCAATGAGATAAGGCCATAGGCAATCTCACGCCCGTTCGCGTTGCTCACTCAAGACGCAAAGACGCAAAGAAAACCTAAAATGAAAGGGTTCACCTTGGCGTCTTTGCGGCTTTGCGTGAGATAATCTTTGCTTTTTAGGGCCAAACTTTTAACACAATTCTCACAATCCCATGCTAAAGTTTCGCCATGGCAAAAACGACCCACATCCTGATCATCGAAGATGAAGAAGATATCCTCGCCCTGGTCCACTACAATCTGGTCAAGGCCGGCTTTCGCGTCGACACCGCGACCCGCGGCGATGAGGGGCTGAAAAAAGCCCTCGCCGAACCGCCCGACCTCATCGTTCTCGACCTGATGCTCCCCGGCCTCGACGGGCTGGAGATCTGTCGTCGCCTGCGCGCCGATCGCAACCTGGCCGCGACCGCTATCATCATGGCCACCGCCAGGGGTGAAGAGAGCGATCTGATCCACGGGCTCGAACTCGGCGCTGACGACTACGTGACCAAGCCGTTCAGCCCCCAGGTGCTGCTGGCCCGGATCAAGGCCGTCCTGCGCCGCCGGGCAATCGGCAGCGAACCGGAAGACGCTGTGTTGACCCTGCACGAGCTGATCATCGATCCACAACGCAACCGGATCAGCGCCGCCGGCAACGATGTGGAGTTAACCGTGACCGAATTTCGCCTGCTGCGCCTGCTCGCCAGCCGTCCGGGCTGGGTCTTCACCCGCAGTCAGATCGTCGACGGCATCCACGGTGAAGGGCACGCCATCACCGATCGCGCCATCGACGTGCAGATTGTCGGCTTACGCAAAAAACTCGGTGACTGCGGCGCCTACATCGAGACCGTGCGCGGCATCGGTTACCGGTTTCGTGAATAACCGGGGGCTTGTGACGTTGCAACTGTTGAACAGAGTAAGGCTGAACGGCAATTGGACGCGGATCAAATCTGATTAAATCTGATCAGGCAAAAAGGCTGGTTGAATAGCCCAATTCACGGTCAAGGGTAAAAACAAGGCTTGTCGAACGCAGATAAAGGCGGATGGACGCAGATTAAAAACAAGCCAATGACTTGATCCGTTTTACCCATACGACCTTGCTTTTATCCGCCTTTATCAGATTTTATCTGCGTTCGATAAAAAGCCTTTTTGCTCGGTTTTGCCAGATCCGTCAAAATCAGATTTGATCAGGCAAAAAGGCTGGTTAAATAGCCCAATTCACGGTCAAGGGTAAAAACAAGGCTTGTCGAACGCAGATAAAGGCGGATGGACGCAGATTAAAAACAAGCCAATGACTTGATCTGTTATACCCAGAAGACCTGGCTTTTATCCGCCTTTATCAGATTTNNAGATTTTATCTGCGTTCGATAAAAATCTTTTCAGCTCGATTTTGTTTGATCCGTGGAAATCAGATTTGATCAGATTTGATCCGCGTCCAATTGCCCTGACGCCCTTTAGCTTTGCAACACGCATTTAACGTCAATAACCTCTGGAAGTCTTTTGGGAGAACGAATGGCCCGCCGTAAACTGCTCTGGCAGATTTTTACTCCGTTTCTCATTATTCTGCTGGCAGCCCTGCTCGCCATCAGCTGGTCGGTCTCCAAAAGCCTGCACACCTCGTTGACCCGACAAACCCTGGTTGAGCTTGAAGTCCGCGCTGAACTGATCCGACCCGAGCTGATCTCTTTGCTGCAGGCCGGAAAACCGGCACGGATCAACACTCTTTGTCGCGAACTGGGGCAGCGCACCGGCACCCGCTTCACCGTGATTGCCGCCGATGGTCAGGTGCTTGGCGACTCGGAATCGGATGCCGAGAGCATGGACAATCATGCCGGTCGGCCGGAGATGGTCACCGCTCTTGCTGGCAGCACCGGCACCGCAACCCGCTACAGCACAACCCTGCAGCAGACCATGCTTTATGTTGCCCTCCCCTTGACTGCCGACGGCCAGGTGCATGGCAGCGTTCGGGCCTCCTTTTCAGCCGCCGCTCTTGAAGCCACCATCAGCGCCGCCAACCGCCCGCTGCTCGGCGGCGGCATCGCCGTTGCCCTCTGCGCCGGACTGGTTGCCTGGCTGGTCTCACGCCGCATCAGTCAACCCCTTGGCCTGTTGCAACAGGGCGCACAGCGCTTTGCGGCCGGCAATCTCACCCCGCCCCTGACTGAGAATGGCTCGGCTGAAATCCAGGACCTTGCCGCAGCGATGAACGGCATGGCGGCACAGCTCGATGAGCGCCTGCGCACCGTACTGCGCCAGCGTAACGAACAGAATGCCATTTTCGCCAGCATGGTCGAGGGGGTGATCGCCTTCGATACCGAAGAGAAGGTTCTGCGTCTGAACCGCGCCGCCGCCCTGCTTTTGGAGATCGAGTTCAAGACCGCACCGGGTCGGGCCCTGTCGGAAGTCACCCGCAAGACCGATGTACAGAAGTTCGTCCGCCGGGCATTGGCGGACAATGAGTCGGTGGAAGCGGAATTGACCCTGCTCCGGCAGGGGCAGGAGTTTTTTCTGCAGGTCCACGGGTCACCATTGCGTGATGCCAGCGGCACGGTCATCGGCGCTCTGATTGTGCTGCACGATGTCACCCGCCTGCGCCGACTGGAGACCTTGCGTCGCGACTTTGTCGCCAATGTGTCGCATGAGTTGAAAACACCGATCACCGCCATCAAGGGGGCGATCGAGACCCTGCGCGAGGGGGCGCTGCAAGAACCGGAGCATGCCGGGCGTTTTTTCGACATCGCTGTGCGCCAGGCTGACCGGCTCAACACCATCGTCGAAGACCTGTTGTCCCTGTCACGTCTGGAACGGGGGGCAGAAGCTGAAGAGATCAGACTGGAGCGGCAAAAGCTGCTGCCGGTATTAGAACATGCCGTACAGGATTGCGCGGCCACAGCCGCCGGTCAGGAGGTGGCTCTCAACATCGCCTGTTCACCGCAACTCGCCGGGCGGCTCAACAGCGCCCTGCTTGAGCAGGCCATAAGCAATCTGCTCGATAACGCCATCAAATACAGTCCGGCGCGCAGTGTGGTCAGCATCGAGGCCTGGCAGGAGGAGGACCAGGTGCGGATCAAGGTGCAGGACCGTGGCTGCGGCATCCCGGCTGAGCACCTGCCGCGTCTGTTCGAACGCTTCTACCGGGTCGATGCGGCCCGTAGCCGCAGCCTCGGTGGCACCGGTCTTGGCCTGTCGATTGTCAAGCATATCGTTCAGGCGCATGGCGGCACGGTTAATGCCTACAGCACACCAGGCCAGGGGAGCTCTTTTATCATAAATTTGCCAGCCATCTAGAGAGGCCGGCACTCACCCACATCAACCACGGCCTACTTCCCTTGGTGATCGTCCAACCCTTTGGATGCATAGCCACTACCAATAGCGGAGAACGGCAGGTCCAGTTCAAGCTCCGGCACTTTTTTGCCGATCCAGGCAATAAAGGTGTTGCTGTTCGGCCCCGGGAAAGCCTTGTAGGTCTCCGGCCAGGGGTAGTCTCTCGCCGCCTGGTCGACGGCAACGATTAGCTGGTCGACCCCGTCGCCATGCAACGTCTTGAGCAGTCGGGGCCGTTCACCAAACCAGTAACGATCAGGGACGTCCTGCTCAATCCGCACCACCGGCAGGCCGCGCGACTGCCGCCAGCCGATGACCTCATAGACGGTATAGGCAGAGGCATCGGTCGGCTTGGTCGCGATCCAGGTATGGATGGCAAACCAGCCACGCCAGCCCCAGGTATCGGCGCCATAAACCTGCAGAACCGCCTCCCGGCTCGTCGCCGGGTTAACAGCAATCCCGGCCGATTCACGGCTGGCGGTCCGCCAATCCTGAGAACTACAGGCAAAAAGGATCAGGCAGGCGAAAAAAACGGTTGTGATTCGACCAAAATGACCACGTAGTGATAAGAGCATAAAAGGTTTCATTCAAACTCCACGCTTTCCAGGTGAAAATCAATTTTAGCAGAGCCGCACGGTGATGCGGCGCACAGACGACCTCTGCCTTACTAAAAAATCATCAGATGCATCAGGGCACGTACGCCAATCCCGACCACCGCCCCCGCCACCGCCGGGCGCACCACCGAAGCACAGCGGCTGCCGGCCGAGATCAGTACGGCGACACCGACCAGGTCGCAGGGATTGATGAGCAGTCCGGCCATACGATTCATCTGCAGAACCGTGACTGAGCCTTCCTGCAGCAGGTTGAGCATCACTCCCATCATCGCCGTACCGCCGGCCATGTACTTGGTGACGATCGGCAGGACCGCTGCTGAGGGAAATCCGATGAGGGTAAAGGCCGGAGCGAGGGTTCCTTCCACCGTCGCGATGACACCGGTCGCCTTGAAGATGTTGACCAGAAAGATCGCCAGCACCAGGATCGGAATGGCACCGAGAATGATCTGGATCGCCTCCTGGCCGCCGACAATCATCAGACTGAAGGTGGTGGTTTTGCGCGCTCTGGCGGCGGCCGGCAAGTCGCCACTGCCGCCCTCTCCGGCGTCATCGGCGATTGCGCGCGTAAACAGATAATAGGTGACCGCGGCGGCAGCCAGCCCTCCGATCAGCGAAGTAAGCATGATCACGCCGAGGTTGAGACCGACAGCGACCAGCGGGAAGACGACGTTGGCCTGTGACATGGTAAAGATCATGGCCAGCGTCGCGGCGATCTGCCTTCGGGCGGTCTGGTCCTTCTCCATGATGGTCAGTGTCGCCAGCGGGGCGGCAAAACTGACCAGCAACAGTTGCAGCACGGCGAAGACACCGGTGCCGGGGATACCGAACGGCTTCAGCAATGGCCGCAACAGGCGAGCGACCAGGGCGAGCAGGCCGCGCGCCTCGATCACCTTCATCAGCGCCATCATCACCACCAGCACCGGCAGCAGGATATACAGCGCCAGGTCGATGGCCGACTTCCCCGAAGTCAGAATGAGTTGGATGATCGTTTCCACAAAGAGGGCCCTCTTTAGATGGGTTCAAGCGCAAGACCGGAGACGACGCCCGGCAACAATTCGAAAAATCTACCACCGCCTAGGTCCGTTAGACAACAGCCGCTTGCTGCAGTGGCCTCGAATTCATCAACGGCCATTTAAACGGGGCACATTGCAAAAGACACCACAGACCCGAACAGTGGATACAAAGTCGGGCAGAACCTAGATCTGTCCGATACGTTCAGGCATACCTTGTGCATTTTCTGTAGCAAACTGTTTCTTCCGGAGCAAGGCAACTGCCGAAAACCGGCTATGAAACGGCCCGTCTGACGAATTTGGGAGGGGGCTCAATATTGGCCATTGACACAGGTTGGCACACTTTACGGTTTACACCTGTGTGCCCCGCTCACCCGAAACGGACAGTCGAACGATTCTATGCCTATGCGAAGCATCCTGGTTCTTTTACTCTTTTGGGCCTGCAGCTGTTTTTACCTCCCAACCTGCGCACTTGCTGCCCATGGTACACAACCGATCGTTTCTGCGAGTGAAATTGATTACCCGCCCTTTTCCGTCCTCAATAACGAGCAGCAGGCCGACGGTTTTTCGGTGGCCTTGCTGCGTGCAGCCCTTAAGGAGATGGGGCGTGACGTCATCTTTACGATCGGCCCCTGGGCCGAGGTCAAACAATCGCTGGTCGACGGGAAAACACAGGTTTTGCCGCTGGTCGGCAGAACCCCTGAGCGCGAAGCACTCTTCGACTTCACCTTCCCTTACCTCACCATGCACGGCACCCTGGTCGTCCGCGCCGATGATGAAAAGATAAACTCGCTTGCCGATCTTAAAGGCAAGAAGGTCGCCGTGATGCAGGGCGATAACGCCGAGGAGTTTGCCCGCCGCAGCCATCTCGACGCCAGCATCATCCCGACGCCAACCTTTGTCGATGCGCTGCAAGGGCTGGCCGATGGCAGTTATGATGCAGTCATTATTCAGAAACTGCTTTTTTCGCAGCTATCCAAAAATCACCGATTCGACACCCTGAAGACAATAGGTGGGCCGCTTTCAGATTTCAAGCAGGTGTTTTGCTTTGCAGTGCGCAAGGACGACCATGCTCTGCTGCAGCTGCTCAATGAGGGACTGTCGATCGTTCTGGCTAACGGCACCTTCGATCATCTCTACAAAACATGGATTACCCCTCTTGAAAAGTCGAGTGGCGAGAAAAGTCGTATCGTTGTTGGCGGCGACAGCAACTTCCCCCCCTATGAATATCTGGACGAAAATGGCCAACCCGCTGGCTACAATGTCGAGCTGACCAAGGCGATAGCCCGACAGATGGGCCTCCTGGTTGAGATCCGGCTTAAGCCGTGGCAGCAGATCCGGCAGGAAGCGGCAAACGGGAGTATCGACATTATTCAAGGTATGTATTACTCCGTCGATCGAGATAGCCAATTCGATTTTTCACCAGCCCATACGAATGTCAGCTACGTAGCCGTCGCCAGAAAAGGGGCCCTGTTGCCGAAAACGCTCGTCGACCTTGACGGAAAATCGGTGGCGGTCATGGCCGGTGATATCGCGCATGACCTGATAGCCGCACGCGGCAAGACCCGGCAGCTGGTCACCGCACAATCACAAGAAGAGGCTCTGGAACAAGTGGCATCAGGTCAGTGCGAGTATGCTCTGGTCGCGCGCATTCCAGCCCTGTACTCGATACGCAAACATGGATGGGACGATCTGATCGCCGGGGATACGACACTGCTTGCACCTGAGTACTGCTATGCAACCCGACACGGCAGCGGGCAACTGCTTGCCCTGTTTTCTGAAGGTTTGAGCAGTCTACAAGGCTCCGGCGAATACCATAAGATCTACGACCACACCCTCGGCAACTACGAACGCTCCAACCGGACCATGCTCAAGTACCTCCGTATGGTCAGTGCCATTCTGCTGGTCCTTTTTATCGGGGCACTGCTCTGGACACGCTCTCTCCGCCAGCAAGTCCGGATTCGAACCGCCAATCTTGAGAAGGAGATCGCAGAACGCAAAAAGCTAATGTCCCAGATCATGAAACGTGAGCAGACCATCAACCTGCTCCTTAATTCAACGGCAGAAGGGATTTACGGAGTCGACGCCGACGGGTTTTGCATCTTTTTCAACAAGGCGGCCCAGAACCTGCTCGGGTATGACGAACGCCGGATGATCGGTCGTCCACTTCATACAATTCTTGCCCATACAGATGCCACCGGAGCCGGTCTGGACGAAACCAGCTGTCTCGTCAAGCAGGTCCTTGCCAGCAGGCAGCCTAGCCACAATCCTGACGCCATTTTCTGGAAACAGGATGGAGACTGGATCAACGTCGAGTACTTTGTTCACCCGGTCCTGAATGAGGGAGTCATCGAAGGAGCCGTTGTCACCTTTTCCGATATCTCGGAAAAGAAAAAGATTGAGGAACAGCGCATCCGCTCGGCCCAGATGTCCTCTCTGGGTGAACTGGCTGCCGGCATCGCCCACGAAATCAACAACCCCGTCGGCGGCGTGATCAACTACGCACAGATTCTACTGAACAAACATGAAAAAACTGACATGGAGAAGACCCTGCTCAGCAACATCATCAAGGAAGGGAACCGGATTGCCGCCATCGTCAACAATCTGCTCAATTTTGTCCACAAGGATCGCAACGCCTTCAAGGCCGTCAATCTGGACGAAATCATCCACGAGCCAATGACGCTAGTCCAGCAACAACTGACGAATGACGGAATCTTCGTCGATATTGAAACGGGTAAAGACCTGCCGCAAATCTTTGGCAACGCACAAAAACTGGAGCAGGTGCTGCTCAACCTGATCAGCAACGCCAGGCATACCCTGAACGCGAAGTATCCAGGCACCGACCCGAACAAAATCTTGCGAATCTCGGCAGAAGCCACAGGCGGCAAAGAAGACCAGAGTGTTCTGTTGATTGTATGGGATCAGGGACAAGGCATTTCACCCCAAAATCTCCATCGAATCTTCAACCGGTTCTACACGACAAAACCGGCCGGGGTCGGCACCGGACTGGGTCTGAGCATTGTCCACGACATTATCGAGGAGCACGGCGCCCGCATCGAGATCGACAGCGAGGAAGGGTTTTACACCAAGGTCAGCATAGAGTTCCCCGTCTACCGGGAGACAAGGCCCGTCTGATCGTACATTTGATCGTCCGATCCAGATGAGCGCTTGAACCGTTCCTTACTTTTCAGGCACCTCCGCCCACGCTTCTGTCAACGATAGATGGCGCAGGAATTCGGCAGCATAAAGGAAGCGCTCGGCCGGCATCGGCACATTGATCTGTTCCTCTCCCCGATGCAGCGACAGCGCAAAACCGCTCTTGCCACCGTGGCTGTAGTGCTCCAGGGTCAGGCGGCTTTGCACCTCGCCGTCACTGCCGGTAAAGCTGTGATTGACACTCTCTTTCCCCACTTCAGCGTAGACCCTGCGCATCCGGCAGTAGAGATCGAAGGCCTCGGCCGGTTCGACAATAAAACGCAGACTCTGCGCACCCCCTTCCAAACGAAAAAAACGCAGGGCGATCCGTCCCTCTAGCGGACGGCCGTCACTACGCTTCTGGTACGGGGCGATCTCCACCCCGGCCTGTCTTGCATACAAAGTGATCTGTGGAACGCGCATACTCCCCCTCCTCCATCCATGGTTTATGAAAAATCGGGCCGAAGCGTTCTCTTTCCGGCCTCATGAAACAGCATCGGTTCATCCGCTCCTCGTAAGTAAAATGAGCGGTTAATGGCCACGGCAATACCCTCACGACCGAACCCAAAACCAGCAGCGGATAAACGCCATTCATCTCACGCCCGCTCACTTGCGTTCACTTACGCCGCAACGTCGTAACGAGAATTTTTAAACCATTGCTTTCGCCTGATCTTCGTTGCGTCGTTGCGTGAGACGAAGATTTTCGCTTGTCACGGTCACTGGCGCCATGAAAAGGATCAGACCACCTTTTACGAAGACCGCGGATCTGAAGAATGAACCTGCGCCAGAATCGTCTCCACCGCCGGTCGATCAGCCGGCCCGTCGCCGACATGGTGCAAACGGACGATGCCATCCGGGTCGATGAGGACATCGCCGCCGCGCTGCATCACGTCCCCCTCCGATGCATGCAGTTTCTGCCCCTTGAACAGTTCCTTGGCATAGACCCACCAGGTACTCGGCCCCCAGACATCCCAGAAGCCGGCGCTGAGCATGTCGTAGCCCTGGTAGAGGGAACGGTCGGCATCGATGAGCAGCGGCCAGTCAAGCCCGGTCTCCTCGACATAACTGCGGGCGAAGAAGTCGTTCTCGAAGGTAACGACGGCGACCTTGACCCCGTGGCGAGCAAATTCGGTTTCGTGATCACGCAACTGCGTGATGTGCGCGCGGCAGGGGAGTCAACCGAGGTGGCGGTGGAACATCAGCAGCAGCCAGTTGCCGCGGTAGTCTTCGAGACAGCGGGTGTTGCCGGCGCTGTCCAAAAGGGTGAAGGGGACGGCCGGTTGGCCGGTGAGGTTTTTCATATGGGCCTCCTGATTTTCGTAACTGGTTATAACCTTGTTTATTACGTCGTCGAATCGTTACTGTTCGGGATCAGCATACGCGTCACCAATCGAAACCATCAAGGCTGAATGGCAACACTATAACAGTAGGCCAAAACCATGATTAGCGAAACACTGCGAGAGGGAAATTCGGGACACAATACCCATTCTAATCCTCATCATCACCGGGGACCCACCCCGGCATGCAACTCCAGCCCGAGCGCAGCAACCACCTTCAAAATGGTATCGAACGTGGGGACTCGCTCCCCCGAAAGCGACTTATACAGGCTCTCCCGGGAGAGTCCGGTGTCGCGCGCGACTTGCGCCATCCCCTTAGCGCGAGCGATATCGCCAAGCGCCTTGGCGATAAAGGCTGCGTCACCATCGGCCTCTTCAAGACACGCTTCGAGATATGCCGCCATCTCTTCGGGCGTCCGGAGATGTTCGGCGACATCGTAACGACTTGTAATCGTCTTTTTCATCATTCACCTACTCCTGAAGATTGCGTGCCAACTGCTGGGCAGTTTTAATGTCACCAACTTGTGAACCTTTGTCGCCACCGGCCAGCAAAATAATCAATTCGTTGCCACGCTGCTGGTAATAGACCCGATAGCCCGGACCGTACGAAATTCGCAGTTCCGAAACACCCTCTCCCACCGGTTTGACATCGCCAGGATTCCCGGCCGTCAGGCGCTCAATGCGAACGAGAATACGCGCCCGACCTTGCAGATCACGCAAGCCGTCAAGCCAACGGGAGAAAACCTCGGTATTCGGGGGACATAACACTTATTTCCCCAGCATTGTCTGACGACCGGGCTTGTTTAATCCACCTGATGTCGATTGTTTTTTTAAATAAGTGTTATGTCCCCCGATTCAAGGACGTAATCATGGTCGCTGGAGAAAAATTCGGCTGTATTTTTCGGCGAATAGTTTTTCTGCCAGAGGCAGGTCGCGATGAAATTCTCCTCTCCGAAAATTTCATCCATGAGTCCACGCATCCGGTGAATCTCGTTGTCGTCAAGGGTAACGACAATGGCCCCCCGCTCATTCAGCAGTTCCCGCAGCAGGTTCAATCGCGGCCACATCATGCACAGCCACTTGTCGTGCCGCTCCAGATCCTCCTTGTCCACCGGATTCGCCGACTTCTTCAGCCACTCCTTCATCAATGGTGAGCGGACATTGTCGTTGTAGCACCACCCCTCGTTGCCGGTGTTGTAGGGCGGGTCAATGAAGATGCAGTCGATCTTGCCGGCATGAGTCGGCAGCAGCGCCTTGAGCGCCTCCAGGTTGTCGCCGTGGATGATCAGGTTGTCGTCCAGCGACGGCTTTTTGCCCGGAGCGGGGAGGGATTTATCGGCAACCACCTTCAGTTCGCGGAAGGGGACGCTCAGGTGATGGGAATAGATGAACTGCTTTCCCTTGAATTCCAATGTTGGCATTACACAAACTCCTGCCCATTTATTATTTTTTAAGCCAGCAGTGACAATAAAGTATGTTCAAGCCTTAGTAGCAAGCCATGAAATATGTTTCTGATGTTTGGAAATCGAGACAACCACAAAGTGGTTGCAAAGATCAAAGTGCAATAAACCGAACACCTTGATATTTTAAAATAGCTGTCCAAGGACCTAGTTCGCTGGTCCAAATCATTTTTAGCCTTAAGGATGTGGGAAAATTGGTCTGGATAACTATGCTTGAGCCGATCCATTAACCCTGAATATTCGGTTTTAATGGCCTGCAGAGAATGATTCTGATTCTTTACGAGCAGATGCATATATAAAGACACGAGGAAAACGGCAAACAGCATGGCTGTATTCTGGATGGAAATTTCTATTAAATCAGCCCCAGTAGTAATTGGTTTTATCCCATTGAACGCAAAAAAGAAGGCCACGGGAACGCTGAGAAGTTTTCCTGCAAGCTCAGAGAAAGTGGCGTCTAATTTGGTCATGTAATCACGCTTTTTCTCCTCAAACTCCCGCCGCACTTTATCAAAAGAAAACTCACTTACGAAAAGCTGGAAATTCTCATTGAATCTTGTAGAAAATTCACCAAAATGTTTTACTAAATAACCCAACCGGTCAGAAGTTGCAGTGTTGCCTAGAAGGCCATACAGAACTTCTTTAATAATGCTTTTTTTCTGCTCTTGATGGGTGGATTCAGAGAGGTGAGACTCAAACACACTTAACCCATCTAATCCGTCTGACAAATCATTACAGTTGTATTCAATGGGGATCTCTAATCTTGATTTGTGCAAGAAAATAACTTTGTTTGTAATGACAGGAGTCATTTTCTCAGAATAATCAGCAAGGGAAATCAAATGACCCACCAGCCGGGTGATCTCAACATAGTGCTTAACTTGCCTTGGCATCTCGTCGCACTGGTGTAAATAATCCTCTTCTTTTAAATAAAAAGTTTCGGGAATGCTTTCTCTGTTTGGACGGAAGGCTAAAAGGTCGGCAAGGTTCTCATATACATATTCATTTGCGGAGCGCCAATTGATGGTGTTTGAAAAGGCGACTACAGTTTGCCCAAATGTCTTGGAGCTCAACTCCCTTAAATCTTTAACGGTTTCTCCCACCTGAAAGGTATCATCACAAACGCCTTTAACCACATGTTGGCTCAAAACGTCAAGGCTGTCCTGATTGATAATAGGAAAATCAAACTCAAAACCACCTTCTCGCTTTCTGGTGCTGTAATTTCTACATATTGCCCTAAAGTTGGCGAGCCGATCGGAGCAGGTCATTATACCGCCTCAGTAATTTTATCTTGCATCTGGTAAATTAGCTTGTCAGGAAGTTCGGTAAAAAGGAGTGATTTGTTGCCATCGTTATAAAAGACGGACACATTGAGCAGGTCACTGTCAAAGCTAAGAGCCATTTTCTTGTTTTTCCCACTGTATCGAGTCAGGCCTCTGAGGGCGGATTTCTCAATTGGAATCTCATTGTTTAAAAAGAAGGGGTCACCTTGGGCAATTTCAAGAAATAGGTTTTGCTGTGAAGGTTGAAACTTCCCGTCCAGAAGCACTGATAGAGCGTCGATGGAAACGGGTATTTCTTCAGCAAGCCAATCCAAGCACTGCTCGTACACAAACTGCTTCACCCCTTCAGATTTCACCTCGCCGAAACCATGCTGCGCGCAATATTTCCTCACAACCTGAACCAACTGTTGAGTGTCTACTTTTGCCCTTGTGTATTCTTGACAACCGATAAATTTAGAAAAGTAAGAAGTGACATCTTTGGCGTCACGCCCTATTCTGAATGCGATATACCTAGAGCTTGAACCTTCCAGCCAAGAGGTAAGGTTAATTCTTGCTGCCATGTGTAGCTTATCTAAGTCAATTCGTTCAATTTCATCTAGGGTCAAATCCGCCGATATTGACAGCCCAGCTTTTTTTCTTAGCAAAACCACCGAAAGAAAATGCTCGGAATTATTAATATAATGATTGAACCAGAGGTAGCCTCCCTTTGAAGAACCGGATTCGTCTAGTTTTCTTTTAAACTCTTTTGCGGCAGAATTAGAAAAGTTTGCAAATTCAGAAAACGCCTCTCCATTAAAGTAATTGGTGAGTAGCCCAACAAAATGCGGTAGGGGGTCATCTTCGCTTTCTAGTTCAAGAAACCCTCCAGTATTGAGACCGGTCTTCCTGAACAATTGTGACAATTCTGTACTTAAGGTGTTTGCGTGTTCGTTAATCTCATTTTCTTCATGTCTGGGCAAAATTTCTGCTTTTTCATCTCCATCCTCTTTTCTTACCTCATGGACAATAATGTTTCTAATGTTCATCTTTTCCCTCCTTCTACACAAAAGATTATACCGACTCCGTAGAGGCAGGTGTGCAATCTGGAAATTCCCTGCGGCCGATTCATCTATTACCGCTGCAATGACACAATAAAAAGCCCCCACAAATATTCAGCCGCCCCCTCCTGCGTCAACATCTGTTCACCGCCCCGACCCATGTGCGCCATCCCCAACGGCTTCAAGAACAAGGCATATCCATCGTTCTCGACACTCATGGACTCGTTGAAACTGTTGTCATCCAGGACATCATGGAGACTGCCATTTTCCCGGTAAGCGATTCCGCCCACGAAACCCCGGCGACCGCCGAGCCATATCTTGCAGCCACATTCCTGCTTTCCGTTCAGATAGACCCTGGCGGTGAAATGGTTGGCATCGATGCGCCGGAAATCAGTCTCGATATCCGGGTTGCGCCGCTCCAGTTCCTGAAGCGACCCCGCAAAGAAGTTGGCGATAAACTCGTAGGACTCGGCCAGGAATTTGTCGAGCTCACGATCCGAAAATTTCTTCCTGATCCGCAAGTTACTCGACCTCGGCTTTGTCGCCTCTCCAAGAGTTGGTTGAGCCTCGTCCATGGCGGCGGAAGGCGGCACTTTCGCCTGCCCCAGCTGCCTCAGAGCCTGCTTGATATCCGCGACCACCAGGACAAAAGCATCATCCAGAGTCGGGAATCGGGTGACCGGCTTTCCATCCGGTGGGGTCGCCAGCAGCTTGCCGAAGGGAGCGTCGTGCCAGTCGCAGGGTCTCAGGATTACCGGAATGACGCGCGCCTCGCCGGCTGCGTGCCGTTCCATGGCCCGCTTCATCTCAATGTCATAGCAATAATCCGAAGCCAGAAAGTCAGAGCTCACCAGCAGCAGAATCACCTCTGCCGTTTCGAGATTCTGACTGATTTCATGCTCAAGTTCTGCCCCGGCACCGATCCGTCGGTCATGCCAGGTCTCGATGAAGCCTTGGCGCCGGAGGATGGACAGGTGCTTTTCGATCTCATCCCTGAGCGATTCGTCCCGGTGCGAGTAAGAGAAGAAAACCTTGGCCATCTAGATAATGCTCCTGATCTGCTTCTGGTTGGCGCTGCAGTGTAACCCACTCCTATAATCCTTTGCAGCCGGTCTCCTCGGCATGTTTTTTCGACACCGGATAATTCCGACAAACCTCCGGTTTCATGTCCTGAATACAACAAATGAATTTCTCTTGCCCCGGCAGCTTGCGCAGCCATGGACAGCGTCTGACATCTTCCCCGGTGCGCGGATGAATCCAGAGGTCATAAATTCCCGGTGCCACCTCATCGACCCATGCAAGAATATCGTCCCGTCCGTGCTCTTCCCAGAGGGCAACATCCTCAGCGGTGGCAGAGAGTTCAGAACCGAGAGCCTGGCAGCAATGACCACACTGCAGGCAGGAAAAATCTGTCTCTTGCATCGGCTCTCCCCCTCGTCAAGGCAACTCAAACTCTCTCACCACTGGGCTTTATGGACGTTGCTTGCTAACTTGCTGACTGGTGACTGCTAAAGACTTCACCACGCTGTAAAAGAGTCGTGTTGCTGTTCCAAAACCTCGATGGCAAATCACGCCGATCGACTCAAATATCTTCCCCACCCGAAGCAAAGAGCGCCTCCTGCCGCAATTACACAGAAAAAAAGGACACAATGCCATATTTAAGGCTTCGTGTCCCGTTCTGATAGTAATCCGAAGGTCTTTCCCATCGGCCACCCCCGCCAGCACAGTAAATAATGAGAGATGAACATAAACTCATCTCGAAATACCGTCAACCTAAAAGCCAGCAAATCCCCCTCAATCCCCCTTTGTTAAAGGGGGAGGCAAAACCAGAAAAGCTAGGGAAACTCCCCGGTTTTCTTTTTGGCGTAGCTTGCTTTCGACTCTCCAATGACCAAACCCGCTTCTTGTCTGCCCGGCGACTCTTCTGCATGCAGGGACTCAGGCCAATCACGAAAGCGCTCATCGAACTGGCCCCGCTTCTGCCGACCATGCACCAGATCAACCAAGGCGTTAGCCTCCTCGAGCCAGGCAAGTCGGGCTTCGAGACTCATGCCGCGAAACTCGGCGATTTTCTCTTTGGAGAACAGCTGCAGGGGGCGGGAGCGCTGATCAGGGCTGGCCATGACGTTTCAACTCCTCCAGGGACTTGATATCTTCCAGATCCTGCGGACGCGCAGAGATCTTCTTCAGAGCAATCAGGTCGTCTATGGAGGCGACCGGCACGGCAATAGAGCCGAGTTTCATCGTCACCGCATGTTGGCGAATCAATGGATAGGAAACCGGCTCGTAAATCATAATGTCCACAAGAGCCAAGGGATTATCAGGAGCGTAAAAGCTAAAAACCTCCATATGCTTTTTTTCGCGCCAATACTTGCGCTTTTCCGGATCGAGCAGCGCGGTAGCGGGTTCGGGGATACGTGGCCGATAGCCGAGGCCCGTCATGACATCGATCAGTTTTTGCAGATTGCCCCGCTCCATGGCCACCATCAAATCGAGATCCGCAGTCATGCGCACGACTCCGTGCATGACCAGAGCCACACCACCGATCACAACGTAGTCGAGCTGCCTGTCGTTCAGTCCCCGGAAAAAATCGAAAAAATTCATCGTCATCCTTGGGCTTGATCTGGGCTAACAGGCAGAGTGAACTTAATTCCAGCCCGGCGGCGCCAGCGCATCTTAGATCGAGAGCATCCCCGTGCAATCTATCGGCTTTTCATCGTTCTGCCCAGAGTTTTCTATTCATTCTGCTCAACGCACAATCCGCCGCAGCATCAGCGCAATCGCCAGCGGCACGAGAAAGGCGGTGGAAAGCGCCAGATAGAGCACACTCAGCCAGAGGCTGGCGTCAAGCATCTGCAGTGTGCCGGCGCGGACCAGGGCGACGAGGTGGGTCAGTGGCAACCACCAGGCGACCTGCTGCGCCCAGGCTGGCAGGTTGGCCAAGGGGAAGAAGGTACCGCTAAAGAGGAACATCGGCGTGATGCCAAGGAAGATCGGCAGATTGAACATCTCGATCCCCGGCACCAGAGCGGTGCAGATCATCCCCACAGAGGCAAAAAACAGGCCGCCGAGCAGGGCCAGCGGGATCAGCAACAGGGCGCCGGGGTAGCTGATCAGGCCGAACAGGGTCAAAACGACGGTCATCAACACAGTGGCGATGAGGGATTTGGTCGCCGCCCAGAGCATCTCGCCAAGGATCACTTCTTCAAGATTGAGCGGCGTGGTCAGCAGGGCGTCGAAGGTCTTCTGGTAATACATGCGCACGAAGCTGTTGAAGGTGGTCTCGAAAAAGGCATTCTGCATGATCGCCACCGCCACCAGGGCCGGAGCGATAAAGGTTGTATAGGGGATAAGGCGCCCGCCGAGTTCGATGTCGCCGATCATCACCGCCAGACCGAGGCCGAAGGCGAGGATGTAGAACATAGGCTCGAGCAGCGGCGGGATGAAGGAGATCTTCCAGTTCTGCTTGTAGACGCTGTAGTTGCGCCGCCAGACGTGCCAGGTGCGATGGCTGATCTGGTTCGGTCGTGGCCAGTTCATTCGCGCAGCTCCCTGCCGGTGAGTTTGAGAAACAGATCTTCCAGCGTCGCCGGGCGCAGGGTGCACCCCTCGGCGCGCACCTCGCGGGTCAGGCGCAGAAAGAGGTCGTCTCCGTCATCAAGATAAACCAGAATCCGCTTACCAAGATCCTCGACCCGGCAGTTTTCAGCGGCGAGAAAATCCCGCACTGCAGCGTCGGGGTCAGTGATCTCCAGCACCGAATGGCCGATCTGCTGGCGCACCAGCGCTTTCGGGCGCCCTTCGATCAGGATGTGACCGTGATCGACAATCACCAGCCGGTCGCAGAGCCGTTCGGCCTCTTCCATGTAGTGGGTGGTGAGCAGTGTGGTCAGCCCCTGCGCTTTCAGCTCGGCAAGCTTGTCCCAGAGCAGTTGGCGGCTCTGCGGATCGAGGCCGGTGGTCGGCTCGTCGAGGATCAGCAGGTCGGGGGAGTTGACCAGAGCGCGGGCGAGCATGAGGCGGCGCTTGAGGCCGCCGGAGAGGATGCGGATGTTGTCTTTGGCGCGATTTTCCAGGGCGAAGAAGTGCAGCAGCTCATCGGCGCGGTCTTCGGCTTCGGACTTTTTGATATCGAAGTAGCGGGCGAAACCGACCAGGTTCTGCCGCACGGTGAGATCGGGATCGAGGGAGTCTTCCTGCTGGCAGATGCCGATGCGACGCTTGATGGCGCGCAGATCCCGGTCGATATCGAGATCGAACAGGGTGAGAATCCCGGCATCGCGCGGCGTGTAGCCGTAGAGCATACGGATGGTGGTGGTCTTGCCGGCACCGTTGGGACCGAGCAGGCCGAAACATTCGCCACGCTGCACGGCAAAGGAGATGCCATCGACGGCGGCAAGCTTGCCGTAGTGTTTACGCAGGTTGTCAACCTTGAGGATCGCCATGTGCTGCTGCCTTCATCACGGGGTCAGAACCGAGCTGCGGAAGGATTCTACGCCGGGAGACGGGCAAAGACAAGTACCTGAACAACCCACCACACCTTGCCGCTGGCGCCGTAGCCGCTATACTTAGGGTACGAACACACATTAACCCGACAGGAGGAGACCATGGACGCACGCACAACCACCGATCCCGTCACCCTACTGATCCATCAATGTCATCGTGATCCCGACGAAGCCGAGCGCCTTTACCATCTGGTCGCCGAAAAACGGGTCCGCCGTATTGACCTGACTGACGGGCACATTGAACTGACCGAGAAACAGATCGGCGAATTTGTCAGCCGTTTCAGCTCCGAGGTGGAGACGGCGCTCTGGCAATCGAAACGGCTGAAGCACTAAAATCTGTCTGCTTTCGCCGCACTGCCGTTCTGTGTTATAGACAAACCCGCTTTGCAGTCGCAAGGCGGGTTTGTGTTTTTCGCACGACGATCAAAGGCAAAGCAATTGGACGCGGATCAAATCTGGTTTTCCCAGATTTAAAGAAAAATAAAGTTGGTAAATCTCGCCATTGGGAAACCAATCTTATCGAACGCAGATAAAGGCTGGATGGACGCAGATTAAAACGAACCTTTGGCCCAATCCTTTACAGCCAAATGATCTTTTTTTATCCGCCCGTATCCTGAGTTTACCTGTTTTCGCCAAAAAGCCCTTTGCCCTGCCTTTGTCTGATCCGTGAAAATCAGATTTTATCCGCGTGCCATTCAGCTTTTAGATGTGCATTGACTCACCCTGACAACCGACGGAAGGCCACGTGTCGCACAATCATAAATTCGCCGTACCACTGACGGATGGCCTCACCGTCGAGGCGGTCTGGTATCCCTCCGGCACTCTCTGTCTGTCGACCCAGGCCGGCTGCGCCCTGCGCTGTCCGTTTTGTGCGTCGGGCGCCGAAGGCTTGCGCCGCAATCTCACCTTGAAGGAACTGCATCAGCAGGTCGCCCTGGCGCAACAACACGGTCACAACATCCAGCGGCTGACCCTCTCGGGTATCGGCGAACCACTGCACAATCTGGCGACGGTCGCGGCTTTCGTTACGGACTGCCATCAACAGGGTCTGCCGGTCTCCCTGACCAGCACCGGCGCGCCACCGGAAAGGTTGCCGGACCTACTGTCCCTGCCACACAACGGTGTCATGCTCTCCCTGCACGCCGGCACCAGGGCCACCCACCACCTTCTTATTCCGCACGGCCCTGACCTTGACACACTCTGGGGTGTATTCACCAGCTGTCTTGGCAACCTGTCACGCCGGGCGCGGCGCAAAATCGGCATCAACTATCTACTGCTGGCGGACATCAACGACACCCCGAAAGAGATCACCGCCCTGATTGAAAGATTACGTCCCTGGCCCGACCTCACCCTGCACCTGCTGACCCTGAACCCGGTGCCGGACAGCGACTGGCGCAGCCCGCCGGCAGAAGTCATTGACACTCTGCACAAGGAACTGACAGACGCCGGCCTCAACGTCCGCCGCGCCAACCGCTGGCGACAACAGCAGGAAGGGGGTTGCGGTACACTGGTCGCGGCCTGCGGCCCTCTGGAGTCATACCTGATACCTGATACCTGATACCTGATACCTGATACCTGATACCTGATTCCTAAAATCTGATACCTGCCTTCACCCAATACTCCCCAAACTGGCCAGAGCGACCAGTCCGGAGAGATCGATCCCGGAACGATCACCGCGCACCATCAGTACTGTCCGCCCCGCAGCACGAAACCCGCACGCCGACAGCATCATGCGCACCGGCGATGAGAGCGGCACATCGGCACAAACCTCACCACCACCGGCGGCAGCGAGCAGCCGGGTCAGGACGGTACGATTCTCACGCGGGCAGAGGGAGGATGAGTACCAGGGACCGAGTACCTGCAGGTGCGACCCCGGCTGCAGCAGCGCCGCCGTCGACCCCGTAACGGCAACCTTTCCAGCAGCCAGCAGCGGCTGCAGCAAGGCGGTCCGAGGCGCCCCCCAAACAGCAGCATCCGCAGCCAGCAGGGCAAGAGTCTCGCTGTCCGGCTGCGGCGCAGACGTCTCCGCAGCCGCAGCCGGACGTACCCAGCGCTCGATCTCATCGATTGCGACAAAACCATGCCGCTCGTACAGAGGTCGACCGAGGGGCGAAGCGGTGAGCCAGAGGCTGCCACACCCCTGCGCCGTCAGCCGTTTCAGAGCGTGACGGAACAGGCGGCCACCGTAGCCCCGGCCACGCAGTGTTGCCGGCACAATTAGGTTGCCGATCCAGCCGCAGTGACCCGCCGCCACGGCGGTGACACAACCACAGGTCTGTCGGTCATGTTTCAACACCCAGGCGCTGTCGGTCAACGGCCCCTGCAACAGGGCCAGCTCACTCTCCGGCACCCGCCAGCCTTCAGCCACGGCCAGATCCAGGAAAACCCCCCAGTCGTCTGTTCGCATCCGCTGTAAAGTTTTCATTTTATCGACCTAGGCGACCTGTGCCTGCCACAGCGAAAGCAGGTCACCGTCGTCGAGCGGTCGCTTGCTCCCCTGGCTCAGGGCACGCATCGGCTCAATCAACGCCGTCGCCTGAGCCGCATCCGCCTGAATCCCGAGCAGCTGTAAACGATGTACCAAAGCGCTGCGCCCGGAGTGCTTACCGAGCACCAGCTGGCGCTTGAGACCGACTTCGGCCGGATCAAACCCTTCGTAGTTACCGGGTCGCTTCAGAACCCCGTCGGCGTGCAGACCCGACTCGTGGGCAAAAACCCGCTCGCCAACGACCGCCTTCCATTCCGGGACCGGCCGGCAGCTGGCCTGGCCGACAAAACGTGACAACTCGACAAAGCGCTTCGTATCAACGCCTGGATCGATACCACAGGCGTGTTTGAGCGCCATCACCACCTCTTCCAGCGCTGCGTTGCCAGCGCGCTCACCAAGCCCGTTGACGGTCGTGTTGACAAAGCGTGCTCCGGCCTTGATGCCGGCGATGGCGTTGGCAGTGGCCATGCCGAGGTCATTGTGGGTGTGGACCTCGATATCGAGATCGGGCACCTGACGGCGCAAAAAAGCGACATTATCGAAGGTGGCAAAAGGGTCGAGGATGCCGAGAGTATCGCAGTAACGGAAGCGATCGGCACCGAGGCTTTTAGCAATCTGCATCAGCTCGACCAGAAAAGTGAGGTCGGCGCGGCTGGCATCTTCGCCGCCGACCGAAACGTACAGGTCGTGCTGTTTGGCGAAACCGAGGGCAATCTTGAGTTGTTCCTTGACCCAGTTGCGATCCTTGCGGAGCTTGTGGGCAATGTGCGTATCCGAGACCGACAGGGAGATATCGACCGCGCCGACGCCGGTAGCAAGGGATGCGGAGATATCGCCGATGGTCGCGCGGTTCCAGGTGATCAGCCGCGCCGACAGCCCCATATCGACCAGGGCGCGAACGCTGTGCTGCTCCTCAATCCCCATGGCCGGGATGCCGCACTCGAGCTCGCCGACACCGATCTCATCAAGCATCCGGGCAATGCGCTTCTTCTCTTCGAGGGAGAAGACCACCCCGGCGGTCTGCTCACCGTCGCGCAAGGTGGTGTCGTCAATCACAACCTGTTGCGGCTTCTCTGTGCTCATACGGCACCTCCAGCGTCTTAAATCAAAAACCCCGGGACCGTTTCCGGTCCCGGGGCGTCGTTGCCACGGATGCCGGCAACCGTGCCGGCGTGAATCATCGTCTTCCCTGTAGAGCATAAGCCGTGCCAGAACCAGATCTGCGGAAAACAGCACTTTTAGCGAGAAAACCGGCCAACAGTGCCTGAAATCCAGGCAACTCTGTATGTGAAACGGGCAGAAGCGGCTCAGGTGCGCGGAAAGGCCACTGTCACCTTGAGCCCGGAGCCACCCTCAGCATCGGTCAGTCTAACCTCGCCACCGTAGCGGTGGGCAACCTCACGCACGATGGAGAGTCCGAGTCCACTACCCTCGACCGTGTTGCCAAGGCGGCGATAAAAGCGATCAAAGACCCGTTCCCGGTCATCAACCGGGATTCCCGGCCCGGTGTCCTGAACCTCGCAGCGAACTGTGTTGCCCTCCGTATAAACATCGACATCGATCCGTCCACCGTCCGGGGTATAGCGAATCGCATTATCGATCAGGTTACCCAGAAGCACCCGAAAGCTTTCCATGTCCCCCATTACGGTGGACGGTTCGCAGCGCACCATTCCGAGATCAAGCCCGGCATGCTGCGCCATCGGTGCATAGTCAACAACCACCGCCGACGCCAGTGCGCTGAGATCGACGGGCACCTGCGGCAGGTGCCACCCTTCTGGAGCCAGTCTTGCCAAAGCAAGCAACTGTTGCACCAGATGGGCGGCCCGCGTCGTCCCGGAGCGGATTCCCTGCAAGGCCAGCCGGCGCTCCTCATCACTCCCCCCCCGCTGCAGAAGCTGGGCCTGCAGTTGGACGGCGGCCAACGGCGTCCGCAACTCATGGGCGGCGTCGGCAACAAATTTCCGCTGCCCTTCCATGGCCAGTTCGAGGCGCCCGAACAGATCATTGAGGGCGGCCACCAAAGGTTGCACCTCGCGCGGCTGGGAGGCAACCGGCAACGGCTGCAGGGAATCCGGGCGCCGCCGCTCCAGAGCCGCGACGATCCGCGACAGCGGCCGCACCCCGTAGCCGACCCCGAACCAGATCAGCAACGCGAGAACCGGAATCAACCCGAGGACCGGACCGAGACTGGCAAAGGCGACCTCAAGCCCCATCTCCAGACGCTCCTCCAGAGGCTGTGTGACCTGAATCGTTCGGAGGCCATCCTCCATCTGGAAGCTGCGCCAGTCCTGGTCACGCCAGTGATACGTGCTGAAACCTGAGACGGGATGCCGAGGCAGGAACAGTTCCGGCTGCGAATCAAACAGTAGACGATCCTTCTCCCAGACCTGCACCAACAGATACTCCTGAGTCGATACCGATGCGGTGGAGTGTGATTCCCGGAACGACGTCGCGTTCTCCAAGCCGACGGCAACCAATCGCAACTGATCGTCTACCAGTTCGTTGACTTCGCGATCGACCTGAAGAAAGGTCACCACGCCCGCGGCCAGGACCGCCACAAACTGGCCGAGGATCAACCAGATGAGCAAGCGTTTCCGCAGTGAGGTCACGGTTGCCCCCCGAGCAGGTAGCCGACACCACGCACGGTATGGATAAAATCGGCCCCGAGTTTTTTGCGTAATTTATGAATAAACACCTCCACGGTGTTACTCTCGACCTCCTCCCCCCAACCATAGAGCCGCTCTTCGAGTTGGGCACGGGAGAGGACCGCGCCAGGACGTTCGAGGAGCGCTTCCAGAATCCGGAATTCGCGACCGGAAAGAGCCAGCGGTTCCTCTTGCCAGAAGGCTTCATGAGTGGCCGGATTGAGCCGTAACGCCCCGTGGGTCAGCAGCGGTTCGCCACGTCCCTGATGCCGACGGAGCACAGCCCGGATCCGGGCACCGAGCTCATCCAGATCGAACGGCTTGACCAGATAGTCGTCGGCCCCGGCATCGAGGCCGGCAATCCGCGTCGAGACAGCATCGAGAGCCGTAAGGACGACCACTGGCACAGAGCTGCCGTTTCGCCGCTGGGCTTTGAGCAGTTCGAATCCAGACTTGCCCGGCAGGCCGAGATCGAGTAACACCAGATCGTAGACCTCGTTGTTCAAAGCCAGCTCGGCTTCGTCACCACCCTGGACCCAATCAACGGCGTAACCATCCTGGCGCAGCCAGCGGTTGACACCATCGCCAATGATCGGATCGTCTTCTATCAGCAGCAATCGCATCCACACCCCTTAGCAGTACAATAGCGAAACCGGTGTTAAAGTCTACCCCACACTCCGCGCGGCGCAAAGGGCTTATCAAGGGATCCCGGACAGAATCGGTCAAGGCTGCGTTAAGGCTCAGTTAAGACTCCGGGGTTATGGTGGCACGAAAATAGACGAAGATTACGCTTTTGATCGCGAAACTGTGCCGACAAAGGATGAACATGACGACACCATCAACCTTGCCAACTTCACGCTTTGCCCTGCTGCTCCCTTATTTGGGCTGCTTTCTTATCGTATCAACGGCGTTGCGCAGTCTGCTGCTTGTCACGCAACACGCGGATCTGAATCTGGCGCCTTTGCCACTGATGTCGATCTACGCCATCGGCCTGGTCTACGATCTGGCCTTCTTCGCCTACCTGTCGATCCCCTTTGTGCTGCTGCTCCTTCTCGTGCCGGAGAAACTGCTGCATAGCCGAGCGCTGCGCATCACCGTTTTTGTTGCCACCGCCGGGTTCTTCTTCTTCCTCTTCTTTACCGCCGTGGCGGAGTGGCTGTTCTGGGATGAGTTCGGAGTCCGCTTCAATTTTATCGCTGTCGACTATCTTATCTATCGACGGGAAGTGACTGACAACATCCTGCAATCTTACCCGATTTATCGCCTGATCGGCGGCATGCTGCTGGCCAGCCTGCTCGGCATGGCCCTGTTGCGACCAACTATTGACAGCGCCCTGTCTGTTTACGAACCCTTCCGCCACCGCCTGCGCTATGCCCTCCCCCTGCTGCTGGCCCCGCTAGTGGCCATCGGGTTGGGACAGTCACTGCACGATTTTTCGTCCAACCGCTTCCAGAATGAACTGGCCGCCAACGGGCCTTACCAGTTCGTCGCCGCCTTTCGTAACAACAGCATGGATTATCGTCAGTTTTATCACCTTGGCGAAAATAAGGAGGTCTCGGCCCGTCTGCGTACAATGCTGGCAGAGCCTGGAAGCCATTACGTCAACAATGATCTCTTCGACATCACCCGAGATATCCAAGGACGCGGCAAAGAACAACGCCTGAACGTTGTGTTGCTCACCGTTGAGAGCCTTAGTGCAGATTACCTCAGCAGCTACGGCAATACCAGGCAGATCACCCCGGTCCTTGACCGGCTGGCCAAGGAAAGTCTGGTCTTCGACCATTTCTACGCCACCGGCACCCGCACCGTCCGCGGATTGGAGGCCCTGACCCTCTCCCTGCCGCCGACACCGGGGCGATCTCTGGTCAAACGCCCAGACAACGCCCGGGTCTTCAGCCTTGGCAAAGTCTTTACCGACCAGGGTTACGATCCGGTCTTTTTCTACGGCGGCTACGGCTATTTTGACAATATGAACGACTTCTACGCCGGCAACGGTTACCGCGTGGTCGATCGTACTGACTTCTCTGCCGACGATATCAGCTTCGAAAACGCCTGGGGGGTGGCCGATGGTGATCTGCTGCGACGGGTGATCACTGAAGCTGACCAGGAGACCGCGGCCGGACAACCGTTCTTTTTCCAGGTGATGACCACCAGTAACCACCGCCCCTACACCTATCCGGAGAACGCGATCGACATCCCTTCCGGCTCGGGACGAAATGGTGCGGTCAAATACACCGACTACGCCATCGGCCAGTTCCTCGCCGAAGCCCGCAATCACGCCTGGTTCAAAAACACCCTCTTCGTTATCGTCGCCGACCACTGCTCCGGTAGTGCCGGTCGGGATGCCCTGCCGGTAGAGAAGTATCGCATCCCGCTGTTCATTTATGCTCCTGGACATGTCACCAGCGGCGTCAACCACCTGCTCTCCAGCCAGATCGACGTCGCCCCAACCATCCTCGGTCTGCTCAATTTCAGTTACCGTAGCCAGTTTTTCGGTCATGACCTCCTCGCCCCCGGCGTGACGGGACGGGCCCTGATCGGGAACTATCAGCGCCTCGGCTTGCTTGATGAGGACCAGCTTGCCTACCTCTCGCCGCAGGGGAAAGTGACCGTGGTCGATCACCCTCTCGGAGTCGAGCGCCTCGAACCCGAGTCCGAGGCTCTGCTCCAGCCGTTGACCCGTGACACCATGGCCTATTATCAGGGAGCCGACTATATGATCAGCCATCGAATCAACCGCTGGTCGGATGCACTGGCTGCGCAACATACCGTATCATTCTAAACCTTTTGCACTGACGGCAATCGACACACAAATGGGCGCCTGGTCTAGGGATCAGGCGCCCATTTGTGCCTAAAAAAAAGGCACGCCGCCTCCGACCAGCCGAACCCTACGTCATCGATCCCGTACAGACCACCTGATTTCAGCACCTTGCGAACATGGCGAGAGTTTTGCAGTCTAACCGCTAGCCTTCATAATACCCTGCCCGTCACCGCCGCCGGGCCAGTCGACCTCCCTCCCAAAGACGCGAAGGAGCTGCATCTTTCGATTCTCAGCGTTTTTGGAAGGATCAGACCTTGGCCAAAAAACCGAAAATCCGCGAGCTGCTCAACGAAAGCGCCTGCGACCACAATACAACCAAAAAGAGCACATGCAGCACACCGACCCCCGGTGCCACCACCGGCGGTTGCGCCTTCGAGGGGGCGCAGATCGCCCTCTTCCCTTATGCCGACGCCGCCCACATCGTCCACGGCCCGATCACCTGTATCGGTTCCTCCTGGGAGACCCGCGCCACGCAGACCAGCTGGAGCGGCCGCGACCTGACCCAGATGGGTTTCACCACCGGCGTCACCACCAGTGATGTCGTCTTTGGCGGCGAAGAGAAATTGGCCGAAGCCATCGACTATGTTGTGGAGCATTACACGCCCGAAGCGGTCTTTGTCTACGCCACCTGCGTTACCGCCTTGATCGGTGACGATCTTGATCTGGTTTGCCAGCAGGCCGCTGAGCGCCACGATATCCCCTGTGTGCCGGTGCATGCGCCGGGTTTTGTCGGCAGCAAGAACCTCGGCAGTCGCCTCGGCGGCGAGGCGGTGCTGCAAAACCTGATTGGCACGGCGGAACCGGAACAGACCACCCCTTACGACATCAACCTGATCGGTGACTACAACGTCACCGGCGACATGTGGCAGTACACGCCGCTGCTGCAGGAGCTCGGTATCCGGGTCCTGTCGACCTTGAGTGGTGATGGCCGGGTCAAAGACATCCGCTGCGCGCATCGGGCAAAGCTCAACGTCATCGTCTGTGCCAAGTCACTGATTTCACTGACGCGCAAGATGCAGGAGCGCTACGACATCCCGCACATCTCCCTCTCTTTCTACGGTCAGCGCGACACCAGCGCCGGACTGCTCGCCATCGCCGAAGCGCTCGGTGACCCGGATCTGGTCACGCGAACCAAAGCCTTGATCGCCCGGGAAGAAGCGGCGCTGGAAGAGAAGCTGCAGCCCTACCGTGCTGTTTTCGCGGGCAAAAAGGCGGTGCTCAACACCGGCGGCAACAAGGCCTGGTCCATCGCCTCGGCCCTGCAGGATCTCGGCATCGAGGTGGTGGCGACGGCAGTCGGCAAATCGACCGAGGATGACAAGGAGAAGGCGCGTCAGTATCTCGGCGACAAAGGGGTGCTGATGACCAAGCCGGGGCAGGAACAGGCGAAGATCATCGACGACACCAGGGCCGACCTGCTGCTGGCCGGCGGCCGCAGCCTCTATACGGCGATCAAGAAGGGGATCGCCTTTGCCGACGTCAACCAGGAGAAGAAGAAGAGCTACGGCGGCTACGCCGGTCTGCTCAACCTGGCTGAGGACCTGAAAAACGCGCTGGAGAACCCGGTGTTCAAGACTGTTGCCCGGAGGGCACCATGGGAGAAGTAATGCACAAAACAGCCAAGCCGCTGCAGGTCAACCCGTTCAAGCTGTCACAACCGATGGGGGCGACGCTGGCCTTTCTCGGCGTCGACCGCTGCATGCCACTGATGCACGGCGCCCAGGGCTGCACCTCGTTCACCAAGGTCTACTTCACCCGCCACTTCTGCGAGCCGATCGCCATTCAGACCACTGCCGTCACCGACATCACCGCCATCCTCGACGGCGGCGACACCAGCATTGTCGAAGCGGTGAAGAATATCACCGCCAAGGTCACCCCGGCGCTGGTCGGCCTCTGCACCACCGGTCTGACCGAGACCAAAGGGGACGATATCCGCGGCATCGCCAAACAGGTCGACTTCCCTCTTGTCTACGCCAACACCCCCGATTACGAAGGCGGACTGGAGAGTGGCTGGGCGCTGGCGGCCAAAGGGCTGATCGAACAGCTGGTGGCGCCGGCGACCGCTTGTGACAAACAGAAAGTTGTGTTGCTCCCCCACGTCAGCCTGACACCAATTGAAGTGGAGAAGATCAAGCAGTTCATCGCCGCTTTCGGCTACACGGTCTACGCCCTGCCCGACCTCTCCACCTCCCTCGACGGTCACCTCGGTGAGAAACAGGCGGCGCTCTCCAGCGGCGGCATCAGCGTCGAGGAGATCACCGGTCTGGCCGACGCCGGACTGGTGCTTTCGGTTGGCGACTCCATGCTCCCCTGTGCCGCGGCCCTGCAGCAAAAAAATCCGATCCTGCGCCATCACCATTTCGCCCACCTGCATGGTCTCGCCGCCAGCGACGCCTTCACCGCCTTGTTGCTGGCCGAAAGCGGCCGCAGCACGCCGCCGTCCGAGATCGTTCGCTGGCGCAAACGGCTGCAGGACGCCCTGCTCGACAGCCATTTCTCCCTTGGCCAGACCCGGTTTCTACTCGCCAGCGAGCCCGACCAGCTGGTCGGCCTCTGTCAGGCGCTGCGTGAAGCCGGTGGCCGCATCAGCAGTGCCATCAGCAGCGTCGACTCCACCCAGCTTGAACGGGTCGTTGCCGATGAGGTTCTGGTCGGCGACCTCGAAGACGCCGAACAGCGGGCCGATGCCATCGACGTGCTGATCAGTAACTTCCACGCCGAAGCCATCGCCCATCCCCGGCACAAAGGGTTGCTGCTGCGCGGCTTCCCCAACTGGGAACAGGTCGGCAACGTACTGCAGAATGATGTGCTCTACGAGGGGGGTTGCTACTTCATCTGCACCGCCGCCAACGTGGCAACGGCGCAGCGGGAACATTAACTGATCCGACCGATCGGCCTGATCCATCGGATCGGCCGAAGGCCTGCGGGAATGCCATGAGCCTTTACACCGACACCATACGCAACTATGCGACAGACACCCGCTATATCGGGGCGCTGGAGCACGCCGATGGTGTTGGTGAAGTCGGTCTCGGCCGTGGTGAAGCCGGCACACGGCTGGCGGTCCGTTTTGCCCTGCAGGTGCGCGATGAACGGGTCGAAACGGTCCGTTTCCAGGTCTTTGGCTGCGGCTTCACCATCGCCGCCTGCACCGCCGCAGCCGAACTGGCTGAAGGGTGTCTCCTGGTCGAGCTTGAGCAGTTCTCGACTGCCGCGATTGAGGAACGACTCGGCGGTATGCCGAAAGAGCGCGACTACTGCGCCCGCCTGGCGCTCGATGCCTTGCTGGCCGCTGCGGCCAGCGCCGGAAGTGACGGACAAACACAACAGACAACGGGCCGCGACGCTACAACCGACCACCTGCCACAGTTGCCGCCCGACGATCCGCTGCGCAGCGCCCTGCTCGCCAGCGTAGCACCGGACGGCATGCCTCCCGCCGACCGGGAGCTGCTGGCCGGCCTGCTTGCGGTCGCCGTTCATGACGCCACCGATCCGGCCGGTGCCCTCGGCCTGAGCGCCGATGAATTCACCACCCTGTGTCATAGCGCTTTCCCCGCCGCCGATCCGCACCTGTTTGCCGGTCGCGCCAATGCCCGGCCCCCGGCAGCCAACCCCGAAATTTTCTCGCTGCTGCTGGGCTATGTTACCGCCGACGCATCACCGCTTGCTGTCTGGCTGGCCAAGGCCCTCGCGACACGGGCCGCCTGCCCCGGTCATCTCTGGGTCGCCATGGGGCTGCCCGAGCGACCGCAACTCTCCGCCGCTATCAGACGCCACCTGCCGGCTCTGTTTGCGGCCAATAACCGCAACATGCGCTGGAAGCGCTTTTTCTTCAAACAGCTCTGCGATCGCAGCGGTGGCAACCTGTGTCAAAACCCCGACTGTGGCACCTGCAGCGACCACGACCTCTGCTTTGCACCGGAAGACTGAACCCGTAGAGAACAACGATGACGACCGACCGCTATGTCACCTATAAAAATATTGACTGTGCCGGCAACTCAAAACTGTTGATGGACCTGTTGCGCCGCCACATTGATGATCCGACCAGGAGCAACGCGTTCTGGGAGCAGTTCAAACAAAAACTGAATCGGGTCGGCAAACCGCTGGAGAACAACGGTCGCTGCCTCGACGAACTGTTTTTGATCCATACCTACATCAATAATCTTTACGAGATTTTTGAACAGTACGATGACCACGAAGCGCTCACCCTGCTCGACCGCATCGAGCGGGAGTGCTGCTGAATAACGGAAAGGGACCAAGCGAATGGCGTCCATCATCTTTTGGGAAAAACCTGGCTGCAAAGGGAACTTGCGCCAGAAAGAGATTCTGCTCGCCTCCGGGCATCAGCTTGACGTGCGGAACCTGTTGACAGAAGTCTGGACGCCGGCAAGCCTCGCCCTTTTCTTCGGGGAGCGACCGGTGACCGAGTGGTTCAATCCCTCCAACCCGAAAGTTAAAGCCGGAGAGATCGATCCGGCGACTCTTTCGGCCGACGCGGCGCTGGCGATGATGGTGCAGGAACCGTTACTGATCGTCCGCCCGCTGCTCCAGGTCGGCGAACAACGTCTTGCCGGCTTCGATGTGCAGCAGGTGCATAACTGGATCGGACTGAGCCTCAACACCATCGGGCCCCGCGATCCGAAAAACTGCCCTTGTGTCAGTACCGGGCACTGACCAGCGGAGAAAATACTCATGCAGTTGACCCCGATCGGCACCATCCAGACCCCGTTCCGGCAGCTTGCCGACATGCCGATTCAACCCTGCGGCGCGCAGGGCGTTGCCGGACAGATCATCCTGCGCCCCGAGTTGGCGACCGGGCTGCGCGACCTTGACGGATTCTCCCACCTGATTGCGATCTACCTCTTTCACCAGGTGGTTCGCTCGGCCCTGACTGTGACTCCGTTTCTTGACGATCAGCCGCGTGGGGTCTTCGCCACCCGGGCACCGACCCGACCGAACCCCATTGGCCTGTCAGTGCTGGCCATAAAAGCCATCGACGGCAACATCCTGCAGGTTGAACATGTCGATATGCTTGACGGCACTCCGCTGCTCGACCTGAAGCCGTATGTCCCGCAGTTCGATCAGGTGACCGATGTCAGGATCGGCTGGCTGGAGGAGCAGATCCAACAGGCCAAAGACAAACGCTCCGATCAACGCTTCATCAAAGACCAACAATAATTAGCGGACTCTATAAAAATATCTTGCAGACCAGTAAGCTTTGCCCTAATATATGACCGTTTTCGTCTTATTCAATTCATGCACAATGGAGGCACATTATGGCCCTGATCTGGACCGACGATCTCGCCGTCGGCTTTGGCCGCATCGACACCCAGCATCAGGAACTGTTCCTGCGCTACAACAGACTGATTGAGGCCTGCCGCGACGGCAAAGGACGTGAGCAGATCGCCACCATGCTTGACTTCATGATCGAGTACGTCACGACCCACTTTGCCGAGGAGGAGCGGTTTATGACCCTCTACCGCTACCCCGAGCGCGAGGCCCATCAAAAGGAACACCGCGAGCTGTTTGCTCATGTGCAACAGGTGCGGGAGGAACTGCACGAAAGGGGGCCGACGGTCGGCGTCATCACCTCGATCACCCACACCCTGCTCCACTGGCTGATCCGACATGTCAAGCAGACAGATATCGAACTCGCGCGCTTTCTGGTTGCTAACGCAGCATGACCAGCAAAAAGGCCTCTCCTATCCGGAAGAGGCCTTTTTTAAGACATCCTGAGAACCATAGATAACTGCTACGAATAGATGGACAGTTCCTGAACCGCCCGCTGCGGATCGGGGTCGTCGATCGTCACAACGGCGCGGATAGCGTTTACATAATCGTCTGGCAGTCCATTCTCCAAGGCACCTCGCAGCACATGTTCGAGATACCAGGGGTACGGACGCAAACCGGGATTAAGGTTGGTGCCGAGATAGATCAAGGCCTGAACTTCTCTGCCGGAGGGCTCCCTTACGGCGACGTCCGCAGCCCGATACTCAACACCGACCCCCTCGTAATGATCAAGAATCTCCCTGGCCCGCGGGTCGAGACGAAACAGGACGCCGAGCACATGGTCGCTGCTGACACCCGTGCAGTGAGCGTCGCACTTGGCCGAACCGTCCTTGGTGCTGGCGACCTGAAAACGGAGCTGGTGACCGGGCAGAACCGCCACCCCGATCCTTTCGATGCAGGAAAGCCGCCGCTGCAAACGGGCCGTCGCCATGTTGGAACCGTACGCGAAGTAGAGCATCCCTCCCCCGCCCCTCCCTTAACTGTTGCGCAGTCGCTCCAGATCTTCCGGGCTCAAATAAAGGGTCTCGTTGGCATTGACCTTCTTCTTCTCCGGATGATCCTTGGCCTCCTCGATAAAGACCAGGGTGTGCTTGCCGATGGTGATCTTGTCGTTGTGGGAGAGCGCCGCTTTCCAGGTGACAAAGGCACCATTGAGGTAGGTGCCGTTGGTGCTCTTTTTGTCTTCAACATAGAACGGATAATCCTGCCGGTAGATCTCGGCATGACAGCGCGAAACAGCAGGATTCTCGAGCTGAATGTCGTTCTCTGCCTCGCGACCGACCTTCACCCCCTGCGGGCCGATCTGCACCTCTTTCAGCACTTTATCCCTGAGCATCACAATCAGCTTGGCCATGTAATTCTCCTGTGCAGAACGGCCTGTCGGCACGGAAAGCATCTGCCCGGCAGGCCGTCAGTCGTCTCGTCACCGCCGCATGAACCGACGGAAGTGTTCAGCTACGTCCGCCGCGCGACGGACCGGGACGCCCCGGCGGTTTACTGCCCGACTTCCCGGCCGGCTTCGCACCCGGCTTACCGGTCGGCTTACTGCCGAATTTGCCAGCCGGTTTCGCGCCGAATTTGTTTCCCGGTTTACTTCCCGGCTTGGCGCTGCGCGGTGCCGGAGCGCTGCCGACAGGCTGCTGCGGGCGGGCAATACTGACGCCGATCAGGCGGTTGTTGACCCAGGCGCCATCGAGAAGCTCAATCGCCTCTTTCGCCTGCGCCTCCGTCGCCATTTTCACATAGGCGCTGCCACAAAAGTCCCCACTGCGGGGATCCTTGACCAGATGGATGTAGGAGACCTTGCCGGCGACCGCAAACAGCGTGCGCAGCTCTTCCTCACCCGTCGCGTCAGTGAGATTCTTAACGTACAGATCCTTGCTCATAAATACTCTCCACGACGCTCAACAGGAATAAAGTTCTGATCTTAACACGTTGACACCCCCCCCAAGGCGGATCAAACGGCTTCGGATGCAAGGCGCCCGCCGGCCAAGGAGTGAGGCGTAGCGATAGCTACGTCGCAGCGACGCGGACCAGGGGAACGCAGCAGACGGAGATGTTTCATCCGCCTCTAGCAGACGAAGTCGACGGCGACAACTCCGCTGCATATCTGCTTGACATGCGCCACCACCTTCTGGTGGTCGGGATGCACCTGATAACGCTGCATCGCTTCGAGATCGTCGAACAGCGACACCAGGCCGAAATCGTAGGAGCGCTCCGAGCCGATGACATCACGGCCGAAAACAAATTCACGGATCTCGTCGATGATCTCCGGCAGGGCACCGAGCCCTTCGGCAAGCTGGTCGACCTGATCTTCAGTAATCTCGGGCTTGAACTTGAACAGAACAATATGCTTGAGCATGGGCACTCTCTCCTTGCAGAACATAAGAATTCGGTCGCGAGCGACCGGCTGTTGCCGGGCAATTTACCGCGGTAACCAAGGGGGGAGCAAGCACTAAATGGGGAGCATCAGCTCGGGGAGGGGAGCAGACCGGAGAGTTGCAGGAAGTTGAGGAACAGTCGTTGCCAATGTGTGCCGTATAGAGCCCGCGCCGCCGCAAAATCATACTGTAACGCGACAGAGTCCGTTTCATCGCGACTCCAGTCACGAATCACAGCCGCATCAACTTCGGGGTGAAACTGTAATCCATATGCCTGCCGGTAGCGAAACGCCTGTACCGGGCAGACCGGGGACGTCGCGAGACAGGTCGCAGACGGCGGCAAATTGAAACTGTCATGATGCCATTGCAGCACCGGTAAGGGTGTTGGCAGACCGGCAAACAGAGGATCGCCCTGCCCGTCGGTCGTCA
>DDWE01000008.1 GCA_002345625.1 Desulfuromonadaceae bacterium UBA2294
AGGGCTTGGTGATGTAGTCGTAAGCGCCGGCCTTCATCGCCTCGATGGCATTCTCCATCGACGATTCGGCGGTCATGATAATAACCAGGGTATCCGGGCGCTGGTCACGGAACCGGCGCAGAAGATCGAGGCCGGAGCGGCCCGGCATCTTGATGTCGAGAACCGCCATGTCATACCGATTGCGATCGAACAGGGCCTGCGCCTCATCGCCGTTACAGGCCAGGTCAACGGCGAACCCTTTTTTACCCAGGGCCTTGGACAGGACCCAGCGCATGCTCTCTTCGTCATCGGCAACCAGAATTCGATGGATGGACATTATGTACTTCTCCTTAAAAACAAGGTGTCTCTTCGTCGTTGCGGATGAAGGGGAGGGAGACACTGAACACGCAACCGCTGCCTGGACGGCTGTTGACTTTGATAAAGCCCTGATGGCTGTCGGCGATTTTCTGGCAGGTGGCAAGGCCTAGGCCGCTACCGCCCGGTTTGGTAGTGAAAAACGGGGTGAAAATGCGCTCCATATCCCGATCGCTGATGCCGGGGCCGTTGTCGGAGATTTCGATCACGACCCAGGGGACGGGGCGTCGTCCCGGGGACAGCAGGTGATAGTCACTGGCAATACGGGTGCTGATATCGATCCGTCCGCCCGGTTCCACCGATTCGCTGGCGTTTTTGACCAGATTCAGAAACAGGCGGGCGAGCAGGGCTGCGTCACCGCGAATCGGCGGGATGCTCGGATCGAGGTGCAGAACGAATTCGAGGCAGCGGCTACGTCCTGCTTCTTTCTGGAGTAGCACGATGTCGCTGAGAATACGTGACAGGTCAGCGTCACCCATTTCTGGTGGTCGCGGCCGGGTCAGGTCCATCAGCTCTTCAATGATTCCGTTAACGCGCTCCACTTCGCGGATGACCACGGTGGTATACTCGCGCAGCGGACTTTGTGACTCGAGTTCCATGTTGAGAAGTTGCGCAGCGCCACGGATGCCACCCAGAGGGTTTTTGACCTCGTGGGCGAGGCCGGCGGCGAGAGTGCCGAGCATCGATTGGCGGTCCGCCTGACGTAGGGCCGCTTCCAGTTCGCGCACGCGACTTAAGTCGCGCATGATCAGTACCGCGCCGTCCGGGGTGTCGGACTGGTCGTAGATTGGCGAGACCGAGACGCTGATCGGCATCGCTGCGCCGGTGGTCTGTTGCAGCGAGATGTTCTCTTCGTCGGTGATTGATCGACCGGCGGCGAGGGTCTGGCGGAGCAGGTCGACCATTCGCGTCTGGCTGGCAAAGATTTCGTCAAACTGGCGGTCCAGGCTTTGTCGCCGCGACAGGCCCGTGTACGATTCGGCGGCAGGATTAAATAGTACGATGCGCCCACTGCGGTCAACCGCAATCACGGCCCGGTCGAGGTTCTCAACGACCTTGATAAAGATCTGCGCTTCAGAGTTGTCGCGTTCAGGGCACATATGCAGCCTCGTCGGCATGTGGCGACGACTGGAAAAAATCTTGGACCAGACTCCGCAAGTCGTCCAGGGTGAAGGTCTGGTTCACTGCCGAACGAAAAGCAGCGGCGCCCGGGAGACCACGGGCATACCAGCAAAGATGTTTGCGCATCTCCAGGACGGCTTTAGCTGGTCCGATGAGGGTTACCTGGCGTGCCAGATGCGCAAGGGCGACATCCTGTCGCTCGGCAGCTGTCGGTGCGGGCTGCGGAGGCAGGCCGTCAAGGGCCCGGACGGCATCACGAATCAGCCAGGGGTTACCATAGCCGCCACGGCCAATCATCACCCCGTCGCAGCCAGTGGTCTCGACCATGCGTCGGGCGTCGTCGCCGGACATAATGTCGCCGCTACCAATAACCGGAATGCGCAGCGCTGCTTTTAGAACGCCGATCTGTTGCCAGTCGGCGCTGCCGGTGAATCCTTGTGCGCGCGTCCGCGGGTGGAGGGTGATGGCATCGGCCCCCTCTTCGGCTGCGATGCGGCCTATATCAAGGTAGTTGATGCCAATGTTGTCCCAACCGGAGCGAATCTTGATCGTCAGCGGACAGGAGACGGCACGGCGTACCGCCGCAATGATGCGGCCGACGCGTTGTGGTTCCCGTAAAAGTGCGCTGCCGGCACCGCCGCGAATGACTTTATTGACCGGGCAGCCAAGATTCAGGTCAATGAGATCTCCGTCGCCAGCGACCGATGCGGCGGCCGCTGCCAGATCGTCCGGTTCGCTACCGAAGAGCTGGATGCCAAGCGGGCGCTCATCAGGATCGCTGCGCAGCAGTTCACGCGTCCTGCGGCCGGAATGCAGTAGACCTTTTGCGCTGACCATCTCAGTGTAGACCAGCCCGGCACCGAATGGTTTCATCGTTTGGCGATATGCCAGATCGGAAATCCCGGCCATAGGGGCGAGGATAACGCGGCTGGAGAGTGTCAGGGGGCCGATATTCATGGAGTAGACTGCCTATTTTTTGCACATGTTAGCATGCGTTCAGGCCTTTGCCTAGTCGTAAAAAATTGCCCTGAGAAGTGCGCATTGGCACCCTCTTTGCGTGAATACTGTATACAAAATTAAGCTTGACATTCCCTCATCTGGTTGGTAAAACAACATTTGGAAATTGTAAGAAACGTAAATTTATTAACCAGTGTTAAGCACTGGTTTGTTTCTCTTGTATTCCAGAAATTCAAGGTCTTATCTTGAGGTCTGTTCCAAAGGCGGGACGCCATTATTTGAGTTTGGTGTGCCCTGTCACGCTTCTTTTACCTTGGGCGGAAAGTTTCCGCCACATTAATCCAAAGGAGATCTGAGTATGTCGACATTGAAGGAGACCCTGCGCAAGAAGATCGAAGAGCACCGCCCTCGCACAACCCGTCTGGTCAAAGAATTCAGTGAAGTTTCGTTGGGCGAAGTCAATATCGGCCAGTGCATCGGTGGTGCACGCGGCATTAAATCTCTCGTTACTGATATTTCCTATCTTGATCCGATGGAAGGGATCCGCTTCCGTGGCATGACCATTCCTGAGACCTTTGCTGCCTTGCCGAAGGTTCCAGGCAAGGATCAGCCCTATGTCGAAGGTTTCTGGTATCTGCTTTTGACCGGCGACGTGCCGACCATGGAGCAGACGCTGGAAGTTGTTGCCGATTGGAAGAAACGCTCTGTTGTCCCCCAGTATGTCTATGACGTACTCAACGCTCTGCCGGCAGACAGCCATCCGATGGCCATGTTCTCGTCTGCCGTTCTGGCCATGCAGAAAGATTCGGTTTTTGCCAAGACCTATGCGTCGGGTAAATTCAACAAGATGACCTGTTGGGAAGACATGTACGAAGACGCCAACAATATGATGGCGAAACTCGGCCCGATCGGTGCTTTCATCTACCGCAAAAAATACAAGAACAACGAGCAGATTGCTGCGGATCCGAATCTCGATATGGGCGGCAACTTCGCGCACATGATGGGTGTTGATGCTCCTTATGACGATGTCGCCCGGATGTACTTCATCCTGCATTCTGATCACGAGTCGGGCAATGTTTCGGCTCACACCACGCACCTGGTTGCTTCGGCCCTCTCCGATGCTTACTATTCTTACAGTGCCGGCCTGAACGGCCTTGCCGGACCGTTGCATGGTCTGGCAAACGAAGAGGTTCTTCGCTGGACCCAGAACTTCATGGAGCAACTCGGTGGCCAGGTCCCGACCGAAGAGAAACTCAAGGAAGCCCTCTGGGCGACCCTGAACAGCGGTCAGGTTATCCCGGGTTACGGTCATGCCGTTCTGCGTAAAACCGACCCGCGCTACACCTCGCAGCGTGAGTTCTGCATGAAGACTGAAGGCCTCAAAGATTACCCGCTGTTCCAACTGGTCCGGATGATCTTTGAAGTTGCTCCGGGCGTTCTGACCGAGCACGGTAAAGCCAAAAATCCCTGGCCGAACGTCGATGCACAGTCCGGCGTTATCCAGTGGTACTACGGTGTCACCCAGTACGAGTTCTATACCGTTTTGTTCGGTATCGGCCGTGCCCTCGGCTGCCTCGCCAATATCACTTGGGACCGTGCCCTGGGCTACGGCATCGAGCGTCCGAAGTCGGTGACTACCGCCATGCTGGAGAAGGCTGCCGGCATCGCCTGATTCTCGATTTGACCTGCATCACGACCCGGAGCGCGTACGCGCTCCGGGTCTTTTTTTGTGCAAAACGAGAAGCCTGTGTGTTTCCATCCCCCTCCGTATGTGGCACAATGTCCTGATTATCAATAGAGGAGGTTGTGCTGTCAGCTTGTCTGCGAAAACAAATGCCTATGTGTGAACAAATTGCCACAATGACTCTGCGAAGGTCGCGGCTTCGGTCTGCGGACCGGTTGTGGCTGTTGCTTGCCTGTTTTGTCGCTATTGCATTGACTGCAGGCACGGTGTGGGCTGCCGATCCCCTTGTCACAGAGATTGCTCCGGTTGAAGGGCCTGAATCGTCCGTTGAGATTGTCTACGAACTCGACGCCTATTATTCCAATATCGGCCTGTTCGTGCCTCTGACCAGATCACCCATTCCCGACGTCAGCGCTGAGGGCGAACTCGATGTTTATCGACACCTGCTCCGAACCTCATGGCCACCCCGTTTTTTCTTGCTGGAAGCGAGCGTCGACCCCTTGCCGGTGGCAGGCGTCTACCTGAAGGCGAATCATCCGAATTTCTATAATAATGCCGATTTTAGTGGCGGTAACGTGATTGAGTCGATCACGGCCGGATTTCAGGAACCTTTTGCCTTGACCCTGTTTTTAGGCAATGTTGCGACCTTTGTTCGTAAGGGGGAGCCGCGTCGGGAGACGAACAAAGGGTATATGGGCTATATGTTCAGTGTCGGGAATCAGCACATTAAGGAGAATACGCTGATTAACGACAAGTGGCTCGAAATCGAGTGGAAGTTAAAGGGCGATCGGGAGTTTAATCACATTGTCCATCGCTGGAGTTTTCGTCTCGGTGCCTCTTTGCACCAGAACCACGCGATCAGTGACGCGGTCTACATCGGATTGCGGCGGAGTAATCTTGACTACAATGCTCCCTTTCTCTCATGGTTGACGAACAGTAATGTTAGCTTGAAGTCCGATGTTTCCCTGGATAACGGGCGTTTTCTCCGACAGGAACTCACCGTCGGTAAAAAATATCCGTTCAAGGATCGTGATATTGCCGTAACTCTGGATATCGGTTTTATTTGGGAAAATGCCCGGCGCTATGGCCTCCCTTATCGAACTTCTGAGCAGGATTCCTTTACGCTCGTTTTTCGTCCGAATTTTGAATTTTGAGATTTTGCGGAGATCGGGTCGCAGTTGATGACTCGCCGGGAGGTGATGGCGTCGCGCCCCCATGATTTCCGTTTACATGCCGGGAAGAGATTGTTAACATTCCCCGCTACTTTTTTGTTTGGGCCCATGTTCTTGTTTATGAATTGATACCGATGAAAATCAAACGCCTGGACATAGTTGGATTCAAGTCGTTCGTTGACCGGATGACCTTCGAGTTCCCCGAAGGGGTCGTCGGGATTGTCGGTCCGAATGGGTGTGGCAAAAGCAATATCGTTGATGCGATCTGCTGGGTCATGGGGGAGCAGAATGCTCGAAAATTGCGCGGTCGGGTGATGGAAGACATCATCTTTGGCGGTAGTGAATCGCGCAAACCTTTAGGCTTGGCTGAGGTCTCCCTGACTTTCAGTAACGAGGATGGTCTGGCACCTGCGGCTTTTCGTGATTACGCCGAGATTGTCGTCACCCGCCGGCTTTATCGAAATGGTGATAGCGAATACCTGATCAATAAGACCGCCTGCCGCCTGCTCGACATCACCGAGCTGTTCATGGATACCGGTGTTGGTGCCAAAGCATATTCTATTATTGAACAGGGCCGAATCGGCATGGTGCTCAACTCCAAACCGGAGGAGCGCCGTTTTTTGATCGAAGAGGCCGCCGGTGTTACGAAGTTCAAGTCGCGCAAGAAGTCGGCACTGCGCAAAATCGAGGCGACGCGACACAACCTAGAACGTCTCAATGACATCATCAGCGAAGTGCGCCGTCAGACCGCTAATCTGAAACGGCAGGCGCGTAAGGCTGAACGTTTTCGCGAGCTGCGTGATGAACTGCGCACTATAGAGCTGCGCCTGGCCAGCGAGCGCTATCGGGAGATGCTCGGTAATTTTGAGGAGAGAGCGAGCCAGGAGCGTGGACTGCAGGTGCAGGCTGAAGGGAAGTCGGCGGCTCTGGCTGAACAGGAAACCGTTCTGGAACAGACGCGTCTCGAACAGTCTGTTCATGAGCGCGAAGTCGCCGAGGTCCAGGAGCAGGTCTACCGTTTGACCGCAGAACTGCAGAAAATTGAGTCGACGATCGCCGGGAACGACAAAGAGATGGAGTTGCTTATCCGGCAGAAGGAACGGCAAGCCACTGACATGGGCGAGGTCGCCGCCCGCCTGGAACAACTGAATCAGGAAGAAGCTGCGGTGCAGTTGGGCCTCGGTGCTTTTCGTGATGAATTGGCGGCGGAGGAACGCCGGCAACTTGCGGCCGAACTGGTATTAACTGAGGTCGCCGAAAACGAAGCAGAACGCAGCCGGCAACTGGAGACTGTTCGCAACGCGCTTTATCAGATGCTGGGTGAGATGACCCGTTACAGTGCTCAGAAGGATGAGGCGACCCGCCGTCTTCAGACCCTGGATCAGCTCACGGAAAAAAATCATGCTGAAGTTATACAATTACGTCATGGACACGAAGAAGCGCAGCGGCAAGGGGAAGTCCTTTCATCGGCCCTTCAGCAGATCCGTGGCAATCGCGACACGCTTGAACAACGTCGCTCCGCTCTGGATCTGCGTCGTCAAGAGCTCTCTGATTTTAGCGAAGAGAATGAAGCGCAACTCCTTGAACGGCGCGAGGAACTCAATCGTCATGGTGCCCGCCTGGAGTCGCTGCGGCAAATAGAGAAGAGTTTGGAGGGGTACGGCGGTGGCGTCCGCGAACTCCTTGGGGACGAGCGTTTTGGTCAGCGCTTTGTCGGTGTCCTGGCTGATCGGCTGGATGTCCCGGCTCGGCTGGAAGCCGCTGTCGAGGCGGTCCTTGGCGACCGGTTGCAGGGTTTGCTGGCGCTGCCGGCCGTTGCCCGGGATGCGATGACCTTTTTGCAACAGAAACAAGCTCGCTGCACCTTTGTTCTCCCCGGGTTTTCATCTTTGCCGATCGCGTCCTTGCCTGGGACACCGTTGCTTGAACTGATTCGTGTACGCGACGATGCGCCGATTGTGCAGGCTCTGCTTTGCGGGGTTGCTCTGGTCGACGATCTGGCCCCGTATCTGGACGGTGGGGTTCCCGTTGGTGCTACGTTGGTGACGGAGGCCGGTGAGACCTTAACGGCGCGGGGTGAACTGACCGGTGGGGCCGGGGATGCACTGGAACACGGCCTGTTGCACAAAAAACGTGAAATAAAGGAACTGGACGGTATGGTGGCGACCCTGACCACCACCGTCAGCGCATTGCAGGCTCAGCGAGAAGAGTTGCGAACCGTTTTGACAGCTACGGTTGACGAGCAGCGGCAAGTGGAAGCTGATTTGCACCAAAATGCGTTGCAGGCCGTCGATCGCGAAAAAGATCTGGCCGGTCGCCTGCAGGAGGCTGAGCGATTTCGCGATCGACTGGAGGTGCTCAGTCTGGAAGAGAGTCAACTGCACGAAGAGCATGAAGAATTGCGCCGGCTGCTATCTGATTCTGCCCAATTACTCGATGAGCGCCTCGCACAGAAAGTCGGTCAGGAGTCGGAAGTGCAGCAGTTGCAGGTGACACTGCAGGAGTTGCGACAAGCGCGTGAGGCTGCGGCTGCCGAGGTGACAACCCTGAAAGTGTCGGTTGCCAGCTATCGTGAGCGTGAGGAGGGTGGCCGCCAGAGTCTGGCCCGTTTTGCCCAGATGCGTCAGGACCTGCAATCACGTTCTGCGTCCTTGCAGCAGCAGCAAGTCGAGGCTGAAGCATCGTGTCAGCGTCTGCAGAAGGAGAACGAACGCCACCGGGTAGAATTGGCGTTGTTGTTCGAAAGGCGAGGCACTTTATCCGATCGGGTCAACGCCCTGCGCGACATTTTTGAGACCGGACGTGGAAAAATAGATCAGCTCGATGTTGTGCTGAAGGAGTTGCGCAGTGAAGTCACGCGGCTAAATGGGGCTCTGGCGGAAGTGCAACTGGCGGGGCGCGAACTTCGCCTTGAAGCCGAGCATTTGTGTGAAAGCATGTTGGAACGCCACCGGGTTGATCTGCGTGACTATAAACCGCCATCAGACAGCTGGGATCGGGGAGGAAGTTCCACCCGGATCAGCAGCCTGCGCAGTCAGATTGAAGCGATGGGGGAGGTCAATCTGACGGCGATCGAAGAGTTTCAGGAACTTGAACAGCGCTTAACCTTTCTGGTTGCACAACAGGATGATCTGCAGCGATCCCTCGCTGGATTGCAGGCTGCGATCAGTAAAATCAACAAAACAACCCGTCGCCGTTTTCGTGAGACCTTCGATCTGGTCAACATCAAATTCCAGGAGCTGTTCCCGCGGCTGTTCAGGGGGGGGAAGGCGATCCTTCGCCTGACCGACGAGGACGACCTTCTGGAGACCGGAATTGAAATTGATGCCCAGCCCCCTGGTAAAAAACTGCAAAACGTGACCCTGCTTTCCGGCGGTGAAAAGGCGTTGACTGCCGTCGCGCTGATATTCTCTATTTTCATGATTAAACCATCACCTTTTTGTTTGCTCGATGAAGTCGATGCCCCCCTCGATGATGCCAATATCGGCCGGTTTAATGAATTGGTGCGCGAGATGTCGGCGATTTCGCAATTCATCCTCATTACACACAACAAGCGGACCATGGAGATTGCTGATATGTTGTACGGCGTCACGATGGAAGAGCCCGGTGTCTCCAAGACGGTCTCCGTTCGGCTCAACGAGTATTAAATATTATGTCTTTTCAAAAGATACTGGGAGAACTGGTTGACCGTTTGCCCGATGCCCTCGGTGTGATACTGGCCGACTGGGAAGGGGAGGCGGTCGATCAGGTTTCGCGCATCGGTGACTATGAAATCAAGGTGATCGCTGCACACAAGGGGATTATTCTGACCAACATGCGTCAGGCGATGCGTGACCTTGACAGTGATGCGCTGGAAGAGATTATCGTGACCACCGAACGCTCACAGACCCTGATTTTACCCGTGACACAGGATTACTATCTGGTGCTGAGTCTGAAGCGGAGTGAGACGTTCGGTCGAGCCTTGTTCGAAGCCCGGCGTGCGATTTTCCAGCTGCGGCGCGAAATTGCCTGAAGTTCCTGTCTGACCGTAACGACTATTTTCTGATAAAGGTTATCTCAGATGCCATCATGGTTTGCCAGTCTGCTGAATCCGCTGTTGCAAATTCTTTCGACCCTCGGGGTTCCCGAAGAATCAGGTCCGATTGTTGCCTTGATCCTCCTCTACCTTTTTGTCACGCTGTTGATCATATCTTTGCTTTTTTTGATTTGGCGTGTATCACGTCGTGGGCGAGCAGAGGCGGTTCGCCAGCCAGAACCAAAACAAGATGGAACGGCGGCGGTTTCAGCTGAAGACGAATCGCCGGTGACGCCGGTGCCTGTTGTGCAACCAGTTGCAGTCGGTAGTTTGCACAGCGGATTACGTAAAACGGCGGCATCGTTGATTGGGCGTCTGGAGGGGGTGTTTGGTGGGCGACACACTCTTCGCTCTGAGCAACTGGAAGAACTGGAAGAGATCCTGATAACGGCAGATTTTGGCATGGCGACAACACAGACGCTGGTAGCGGCACTTGAGAAGCGTTTTGCCGGGACGGATGCTGAGTCGTCTGCCATTTATCAGGTTCTGCAAGAAGAAATTTGCCTTTTGCTGCAGGCGGCGAATCCGCCGTCCGTAACTCAGCTTGTCACACCAGAAGTGATTATGGTGGTTGGTGTTAATGGGGTCGGCAAAACGACAACCATTGGCAAATTGGCCAGCCGCTTTGTACGTGAGGGGCAAAAGGTTTTGTTGGCTGCTGGGGACACCTTTCGGGCTGCTGCCGCTGAGCAGTTGAGCGTTTGGGCTGAGCGGTCCGGCGCTGGAATTGTGCGGCATGACGATGGGGGTGACCCGGCGGCTGTTGCATTTGACGCTGTACAGGCCGCTGTCGCACGCAAGGTTGATCTGTTAATTGTCGATACGGCTGGGCGCCTGCACACCAAAACCAACCTGATGGAAGAGTTGAAAAAGGTCCAGCGTGTTCTCGACCGGGCGGTGCCGGGAGCCCCGCATCGGACGCTGCTGGTTGTTGATGCCACCACTGGGCAGAATGCTTTAGTCCAGGCCCGTCTGTTTAACGAAGCCGTTGGTGTTGATGGTATCGTGCTGACTAAGCTCGATGGCACGGCTCGCGGGGGAATTGCCGTTGCGATTGCCGCTGAGTTGAAGATACCGGTCTGCTTTGTCGGTGTTGGCGAAGGGGTAGAGGACTTGCGCCCTTTCAACGCCGAGGTCTTTGCTGAGGCACTTTTCAGCGCCGACGAAGCCGCTTGACTTCAAACCGGGCTTTTTCTATACTTTCCACATATTTTGGAAGGGTTCTGTGGACGAGGATATCGTCACCAAACTGGAAGGAAGAATCGCAGAGTTGATCGACTGTCTGTCCCAGCTGACGGTTGAGAATGCTCGGTTGCGTCGCGCTCAAAAAGGTTATTTGGACGAGCGCAAACGTTGCCGGCAGGAGCTGGATGCGGTTCTTGACAAGCTGGATCGACTGACTCGAGGTGCCTCGTGAAGAGTGTGACCCGAGTAACGATTCTCGGTAGTGACTATGTCGTACGCTCGGATGCTTCGGCTGTTGATATTCAGCAAGTGGCGGATTTTGTTAATGAGCGTATCGAGGATGTCCTCGCCTCAGGTCGTGGTGCCGATACCCTAGGCGCTGTGGTATTGACCCTGCTGAATGTTGCTGGCGAACATCTCCGTTTAAGGGAAAGCGGTGGCGTCGTCGCGATGGAGCAACGTTTGGAGCATCTTCTGGCCAGGGTTGAAGACGCCCTGCCGGGAAAGCTTCGCTAACATCTCTGTACGGAGAGTTGAGATAGATTGGCTGCTGACTACGCTCCCTTTGCGGGGGTGATCGGTTCTCTAACCGAAGCATAAAGGATCAACCCATGCAGATGTTTTTCTGCGGGATGAACAATCAGGCGTTTGACGCAAAGTGGTCTCCTCGTACGACGCAGGTGTTGTGTCGATGTTGACCCTCTCTATAAATAGACTGCTTTGTGACCTGATCGAATGATCCGATAAAGCCTTTTTGCCTCCCCCGTCAGAGATTTGCAGGAACGGAATCTCTGCCTATGTCGAAAGACATTCTTCGCCAGAAACTCTCTATTCAGCGGCGACAGCTCAGTGCTTCCGCACGTGGTCAACTCGACGCGGCAGTTCAGTCCAGGCTTGTCGCCAGCACTGCCTTTCGCGATGCAGAAACCGTGGCGCTTTATGCGTCAACGCGCTTCGAGGCAGGGACCGAGCAGATCTTTGCCGACGCGCGCCGGATGAAAAAGTGCGTTGTCTATCCGCGGGTTGTTGGCGAGAAACTTGTGTTTGTGCCGGTGACAGCGGCTTCCGATATGGGTGCGGGTGCATTTGGTATCCGCGAACCCCTTGGTGATGAATCGATTTTACTGTCGGACATTGACCTTATGTTGCTGCCGGGTCTCGCTTTCAGCCGTGATGGACATCGGCTCGGTTCCGGTCGTGGTTTTTACGATCGCACCCTTGCCGGGGCAGAACGGCCAGAAACGCTGGTCGGTTTGGCCTATGATTTTCAACTGATTGAGACTTTGCCGGATGAGGCGCACGATGTTCGCCTTGATCTACTGGTAACCGATGCACGTGTCCTCGCGTTTGCGTCGTTAATAACCCCACAACACTCTGTCGATTGTACGGAGGGAGGTTTAAAGCCGTGAAAATAGAAATTGTTATCCTTATTGCCATTCTGGTCGGTGCCGCTGGCGCCGCACTTGGAGCCTTGATGCGCGGGCGCATGGGCGGTTCGCGGATCGCAAATGCAGAGCGTGATGCAAATCAAATTGTTGAAACGGCAAAAAAAGAGGCGGAATCGCTACGCAAAGAAGCGGTGATCCAGGCGAAAGACACTGTACTGCAGGCCAAATCTGAGTGGGAAAACGAATCCCGTGAACTGCGCCGTGAGATTCAGGGCCAGGAGCGCCGACTGCAACAAAAAGAGGAGAACCTCGACCGTAAGGACGTTCAGATCGGTGATCGTGAAGAGGAGTTGCTGCGTCGAGAACAGCGTCACCTGGAGCAGGAGGAGCGTTTGCGTGATCGCGAGCGGGAAGCCGAACAACTGGTTCAGGAGCAGCGTGCCCGTCTGGAGAAGGTGTCCGGTCTGAGCTCTGATGAAGCGAAACGGCTGTTGATGGAGGCGATGGAGGGTGAAGCCCGGCACGATAGCGCCAAAATGATCAAGCTGATAGAGGAAGAAGCACGCGAAACTGCGGACAAGAAAGCGAAAAATATTCTCGCCTTGGCAATCCAGCGCTATGCCGGTGATTATGTTGCAGAGCGGGCCGTCAGTGTCGTGCCGTTGCCAAATGATGAAATGAAAGGGCGGATCATTGGTCGTGAGGGGCGTAACATCCGCGCTATTGAAGCGGCGACGGGCATCGACCTGATTATTGATGATACTCCGGAAGCCGTGATCATCTCTGGCTTTAATCCGGTGCGCCGCGAAGTCGCACGCCTTTCCCTCGAGAAGCTCATTGCCGATGGCCGTATCCATCCTTCCCGTATTGAAGAAGTGGTGAAAAAGTCGGAGCAGGAAGTAGACGATGCAATCCGTGAAGCAGGCGAACAGGCGACCTTCGACGTCGGTGTGCACGGCATTCACCCCGAGATTGTTAAGCTGGTTGGGCGTTTGCGCTATCGGACTTCCTATGGGCAGAACGTTCTGCAACACTCCCTTGAGGTCGCTTTCCTTTGCGGGATCATGGCCGCAGAGTTGGGGATTAACGTCAAACAGGCAAAACGGGCCGGGTTGTTGCACGATATTGGCAAGGCAGTCGACCATGAAATCGAAGGGTCGCATGCTGTTATCGGCGCCGATCTCGCCCGCAAATACGGCGAGTCACAAATGATCGTCCATGCGCTGGCGGCTCATCACGAGGACGAAAAACCGGAAACGGTTCTGGCGGTTCTTGTGCAGGCCGCGGATGCCCTCTCCGGCGCCCGTCCCGGTGCCCGGCGCGAGATGTTGGAGACCTACGTCAAGCGGCTTGAGGATCTTGAGCGCATTGGGACCTTTTTTCCGGGCTGCAACAGTTGCTTTGCTATTCAGGCCGGACGTGAGATCCGGGTGATGGTTGCCAGTGAGCAGGTCTCGGATGATCAAGCCCACATTCTGGCCCGTGATATTGCCAAAAAGATTGAGCAGGAGATGGCTTATCCAGGCCAGATCAAGGTCAACGTCATTCGTGAGACCCGGGCAGTTGAATATGCCAAATAGCCAGGATTTTGTCCCGGGCGGATGTGAAGGGCGGGCTTGAGCGGTGCGTATACTCTTTGTTGGTGACGTCGTCGGCCGTGCGGGTCGACTCGCTCTCTCGGAACGCCTCGGGCGACTCGTGGATCGACATAATGTCGACCTTGTTGTGGCCAACGGCGAGAATGCCGCAGCCGGCTTCGGTCTGACAGCGGATGTGGCAGATGAACTGTTTGACCTTGGCATCGATGTGTTGACCTCCGGGAATCACATCTGGGACAAGAAGGAGGTCGTCGAGATTCTCGAGCGCGAGGAGCGGTTATTGCGTCCGGCCAACTACCCCGGGGATGCGCCGGGAAGGGGTGCTGCGGTATTTCATACGCCGGGAGGAGTTCCTGTCGGTGTGTTGAATCTTGAGGGACGGGTGTTCATGAGTAACATCGACTGCCCGTTTCGCTGCGCGGATCATCAACTGGCTGAGATGCAGAAGAAGACGTCGATCATTCTGGTCGATTTTCACGCCGAGGCGACCAGCGAGAAAATGGCGCTCTGCTGGTATCTCGATGGTCGGGTTTCAGCGATTGTTGGCACGCATACCCATGTGCAGACTGCGGATGAGCGGGTTCTTCCGAACGGCACTGCATTCATCTCTGATGTCGGGATGACTGGTAGTCGCGACGGGGTGATCGGTATGCGTCGTGAGGCGATCATCGAGAAGTTTCTTACGCAGCGGCCGGCTCGTTTCGAAGTAGCGAAAAACGATCCGGTTCTGTCTGCGGTTGTCATTGACATCGATGAAGAAACTGGCAGAGCCCGGCGGATAGATCGGGTCATGGAGCTGATTGGCTGATAATCTATTTCACCGTCGATTCAGCTAAAATCAGAGCCAGAGTGAGTCTAACAGCAAATAATGCAGGTGTTGAAAATGAACTTTATTGAGGAATTGACCTGGCGCGGCATGATCCACGACATTACGCCCGGTGCGGAAGATCAGCTGCAAAAAGAGATGACAGCCGCCTATGTCGGGATCGACCCGACAGCGGATTCCCTGCATATCGGCCATCTGGTCAGCGTGATGATGCTCAAGCATCTGCAGATCGCCGGCCATAAACCGATTGCGCTGGTCGGCGGGGCGACCGGAATGATCGGTGATCCTTCCGGAAAATCGGCCGAGCGTAACCTTCTCGACGAACCGACATTGCGTCATAATGAAGAGTGTCTGAAAAAGCAGTTGGCAAAGTTCCTCGATTTTACGTCGGATGCTCCGAATGCCGCTGAACTGGTGAATAATTACGACTGGATGAAGGAGTTCAGCTTTCTGGCATTCATTCGTGATATAGGCAAGCATGTGACCGTCAATTACATGATGGCCAAGGACAGCGTCAAGAAGCGGCTTTGCGAAGAAGCCAAAACCGGGATGTCTTTTACCGAGTTTACCTACCAACTTGTTCAAGGGACCGACTTCCTTCATCTCTACCGTGAGAAGAACTGCAAACTGCAGATGGGCGGATCGGATCAGTGGGGTAATATCACCACCGGCACCGAGCTTATTCGTCGCAAGGAAGGTGGTGTAGCCTTTGCTCTGACTTGTCCGCTTATCACCAAAGCGGACGGCGGCAAGTTCGGTAAAACGGAGAGCGGCAACGTATGGCTCGATCCGCGGCTGACAACGCCGTACAAGTTCTATCAGTTCTGGCTCAACGTTTCTGATGCCGACGCCGAGAAATACATTAAGATCTTCACCCTTTTGGATAGGGGAAAGATCGCAGGTCTGGTCAAGGAACAGGAGTCCGCACCTCATCTGCGGCCGTTGCAGAAACGTCTGGCCAGGGAGGTCACCTGCATGGTCCACGGCGAGGAAGAATATAACAAGGCCGTAGAGGCTTCGGAAATTCTGTTTGGCAAAGCGACGGCTGCGAGCCTGGCTAGGCTCGATCGGGAGACCTTCCTCTCTGTCTTCGAGGGTGTTCCGACCTATGAGGTCGACCGTGCCAAGCTTGCGAGCGGTGTGCCGGTCGTCGAGCTGCTTACTGTGGAAACAGCGGCTTTCCCCTCGAAAGGCGAGTTGCGCCGTATGATCAAAGGGAACGGGCTCAGCCTGAACAAGGCGAGAATAGCTGATCAGGAATACATAGTGACGGAGGGCGATCTGATCAACGGCTCCTACATTCTGGTGCAGAAGGGCAAGAAGGAGTATTCCATTATCGAGGCGGTGTGATGTCGCTAGGGTGTTTCGCCCTGGATTTTGCACCGTTCGCCGGCGTCGAATTGACATGACCGCCGTGCGGGAAAAGTGTTGGAGTGGAGAAATGGAAAGCGGGTCTTTTTTTTACAAAAAGACCTTGACACTCGCTGGGTAAATTCGGTATAACCACGCCTCGTTGCCGAAAAGAACCGAAACAGATCTCGGGACGCGAGTAGGCAGCCTTAAAGTAAAAAAGAGTATCACTGCTAAAAAGAGATTGACAGGGAAGCATAGTGCAGGTTATTGTTTCCTTCTGCCGCAACGAAACGCGGCGGTGATAAAAGCTGGTCTTTGAAAACTGAATAGCAGATGTTTGAGATGGTTTACGCGTAACAAATGTAAAACCAAAAGCAGAATCGAATTTTGCAGTTATAAACTGGAGAGTTTGATCCTGGCTCAGAACGAACGCTGGCCGCGTGCTTAACACTTGCAAGTCGAACGCGAAAGGGACTTCGGTCCCGAGTAGAGTGGC
>DDWE01000145.1 GCA_002345625.1 Desulfuromonadaceae bacterium UBA2294
GTCGCTGACAAAACCGCCTGTCCAGACATGAAAAAAGCCCCTGAGTGCAGACTGCACTCAGGGGCTTTTTTTGCGATCATGTCGCCTCGGAATTAATGCGCCAGACTGAGGAGCACGTGGACAAACACCGTCAGGACTACGCCGCACAGGGCCGAAATCACCAGGCACAGTGGTGCAACACCCTTATCCTTGGCTTGATTGATCCCGAAATGACAAAACTTGGACGCAATGATCGTAAACGCGAAAAACCCGACCAACATCGACACAGACCACGTATTGTTCTGCAGATATTCAAACATGAGCACACCTCGCTTTCAGCTCGATTTGACAGCCAGCCTTTATCCATACTGGCCCCAACTCATTAAGAGTGTGCGGTTTTACATTAAAAAGCACCTCATTGTCAAATATTCATTTTCGCATATAAACAACACCGCAGCCTGTCTGGAAACATCGTTGCTCTCCCCCGAAAAGAGCGACAAAGGTTAATCGATGTGCTCGATCGGGTTGAAGTCGTAGGCACCCACACCCTGGATCAGCAGGTAGCTCGACGGAGCGTCGCCAAGGCTGACCACCCGGTGCGGGCGACCGACCGGGACCCGGCACCATTCGCCCGGGGCAAGATCGTGGATCTCCTCCGGCTGTCGCAACGCGACACGAATCCGCCCGGACAGACAGACCATGTGGTCGCTGATAACCGAATGGGTGTGCCAAACGGTTGCAGAGCCGACCGCCAGCGGCATGATTCGCACCCGGACATCACTGGTCTGGAGCAGGATTTCTTCCGTTGCCTTCATCGCAGCCTCTTCGTCTGACAATAGGGCTCTTCCCGCCTCAAAAATACAAACACGCCCCCGCAGTCGCTGCTGCATGGGGGCGTGCCTGAATCGTTTGCAGTCAGCGACAAGCTGGATCAGCGAACCTGGACCACTTCTTTGACTTCCGGAAGATTCGCCATCAGGGTCCGCTCGATCCCCATTTTCAGAGTCATGGTCGACATGGGGCAGGAACCGCAGGCCCCGGTCAGGCGAACACTGACGATACCGTCTTCACTGACATCAACCAGTTCTACATTGCCACCATCAGCCTGCAGAGCGGGGCGAACCTGATCCAGAATCTCTTCTACTTTTGCGCGCATCGAAAATCTCCTCGTTGTCATGATGGTTTGGTCCCGCTTAATGCGGGGAAAAAGGCACCCTAGGGGCACCGTGTCGTGCGTCTTTATTCTACCTGAAATTGTGGCAAGCAAAAGCCTTAAGAACCAAGAACTCTGCCAAGCATGATTTTCTTATTTTTAAGAGCAGCCGTAAACGGTCACCAGACGGACAAGGCGGCGTTGCGCAACGGAAACCGTCCCCTAGATGGGCAGTGGCAGATCGGCCATCCGCCGTTGGCACAGCAGTGCCGGACAACCGACCCCTTTGCCCTGCACCAGCACCTTGAAGGTCGTCCCCATCCCCTCATCGGGCATGATCAGGTGTTTCAGGGTCATGCGCAGCCCTTGTGCCTGGATCGGATCGACAGTCTGGGCTTCGAGCCGGATCAACTCCTCGACAAAACCGAGCGCCATGAGAAACCGGTACTGCTCGGTCAGACAGATCGGATCGAGCCCAACTTCGGCACCGGCCTGCGCCAAAGCGGTGAAGTCGACATGGGCAGTGAGATCCTGCTCCCCGACCCGGACATAGGGATCTTCACCGGCACTGTGCCGATGGTAGCACATCAGGGTGCCGTTGCGCCGGTGCGGCGCGTAAAGTTCCACGGCCGGGTAGCCGTAATCGATGGTCAGGGCGAAGCCGCGCTGCAGTTTGGTTGCAACCGCGCGCATCCACTGAACCGCCGCGAGGTTGATCTCGGCCCGGTTCCCTTCGCAGGGAGCAACGCCGAGCCAGTCAAAGTGCGCAGCCAGCGCCAGCGTCGACGGTGGCAGGAACAGTTCGCCAAAACCTTTGTCGGTGGCGGTGACATACACTTCAGACAAAACCCCGTCCCGCATCTCGACCATGTGCACGGGGAAGGCATCGACCAGTTCGTTGGAAAGGAAACAGCCGGTGAAGAGGGGCAGTTCTTCAAAACTGCACCAGTCAATCCGGTCACTGTGTTCGGTCAGTTGCAGGGCCTGGCGCCGGCGGTTGTCAGGACTGACCTCGACCAGTCGCACCTGCAAACGATCATAAAAAGCGGGTGCATCGCGCCGCACGGCATCGAGCACGTCACGCATCAGGTGCCCTTCGCCCGCCCCCTGTTCAACCAGAGTGAATGCCCCGGCACCAAGCAACGTGTCCATCTCCACCAACTGCCGGGCTAGCAAGCCACCGAACAGAGCGTGAACGCTGCTGGAGGTGAAAAAATCGCCCTCCTTGCCGATACGGATGCGCGGGTGCATGTAGTAGCCGTGCTGTGGATGGTACAGGCAGCGGGTCATAAAATCGACGAAAGGGATCGGCCCGCGCTGGGCAATCTCGTCGGCAATGAGGGTATGCAGTGGTGACGTGGTCATCGAGTCTTTCCGGTTACGCCTCCCCCTTTGCAAAGAGGGACCGAGGGGGATTTGCCTTATTAACTTGCCGGGGGTAAAAACGACTCAGCACCTTCCGGCAGGAGGCGGATTGTAGCGCAAACTGTGATGGCGGGCAAGGCTTGATGCGCCATGTGTCAGGTGAAAACGCTTCTTAGATGCATTCAAGAAAGTGGCTTCAGGTTTACAGACTATCAACAGATTAACTTTGCCACATTTCCCTTGACCGCCGCGCCACCCGCCCCTATGCTGGCCCTTGTTTCGTTATACCAATGTTTTATTCACTCTGGAGGAACCCATGACCCTGCGTACCCGCCTTTTAACCCTTGGTTTCTGTCTATTGACCCTTGGCATCAACGGCTGCAAAAATGAAACCCCGGCCCCGGCAACAACGCCAGCAACTGCGCCGGCTGCGGCTTCAGCAAAAACCGATCCGCTTGCCGCCTGGCAACCGGCGTTCGACCCGTCGTCGGCACAGTTCAAGTACACCCTCTCTTGCGTCGGCCATCCGGCCATCGAAGGGGTGGCCGTCGGCTACCGGATTCGCGACAAGGTCTGGGAGAAATCGAATGGCCGGCTTTACGTTGAGTTCCGCCCCCTGTCACAACTCGGCGGCGAGAAGGATGTCATCAACAAACTCAAACTCGGCGCTATACAGGGAATGATGAGCTCATCGGTGGCAGCAGCCAACATCGCGCCGCGGTTGGGGATCGTCAACCTCCCTTACGTGGTCGACACCTTCGTCAAGCTGGATACCTTCCGCAATACACCGGAGCTCTGGGAACCATTTCGCACCGGCGCTGAAGCACAAGGGATCGAGGTCGCCGATTTCACCGGTTACGGCAGCTACGGCTGGGCGACAACTGAACCGGTCCGCACTCTTGATGAGGCGAAAAAAATCAACTTCCGCATCGCCGAAGCACCGGTCAACACGGATCTCTACAAGGCCTGGGATCTGAAGTTCACCGTCATGCCCTGGCCCGATGTGCCACAGGCGCTGCAGACCGGCGTCATCAACGGTCTCGACCACACCGCCATTGTCTGCAACATCACCAAAAAATTCACCATTGCCAAGTCATTCACCAATCTTGACTATGCTCAGGGGCTGTTTGTCCACCTGACCAACAAGGCCTGGTTTGACAAATTGCCCGCTGATCTTCAAACCATCCTGATGGAGACGATTGTCGACGAAAGTGCCAAGACCCGTGCCCTGACGCGTGAGCAGTACGCGGTCCAGGTCGCCAAAGCAAAAGAGGCCGGGGTTGAGTTCATTTCAATCTCTGCAGCCGACCAGCAGAAGCTGATTGATGAAGCCGCTCCGGTTTATGCAACTTGGGGTGACAAGATCGGCAAAACTTACTTTGAGAAAGTCCGCAGCACACTTGGCAAGTGACCATGTTCTCTGTATAATCGGCAACAAATCGGACCGGGGAGTTCTACTCCCCGGTCTTTTTTCGGGGCCGCCACCATGAATCAGTTCTTCCGTCGCATCGACAAGACTTTTACCTTCATCGAGGATGGTGCACTCTTCCTCTCTGTGGCCATCGCTCTGGTCGTCGCCATGGCGAACGTCATTCTGCGCAAATTGACCAACGAGGTCAATCTCTACTGGTCGGATGAAATCGTTCGCAAAGTGATCTATCTCACCACCTATTTCGGCTGCATCGCCGCCATCCGCAACCGTTCCCTGATCCGTATTGATGCTCTGCCACAGATCTTTCCAGTGCTCAAAAAACCCTTGTCCCTGCTTAGCCACACTGCGGTGCTTATTTTCGCCGGCATCATGGTCTGGCTGGGCGGCTCCATGACCCGCTCCGCCTTCAACGACACCTATCAACGCACTGCCTCGCTACAAATTCCTGAATGGATCTTCTACCTGGTCCTGCCGGTCATGGGTGGTATGATGTTCATCCGCACCATTATCATCATCATCGAAGAACTGCGGGAGCGCCCGGAGTCCGCCAAGGAAAAGGAATAGCCGGCCATGGACGCGTCCTATCTGTTGATTGTCGCCCTGCTGCTCGGCCTGCTGGCGGCCACGGTTCCGGTCTTCATGTGCCTGTTTTTCACCGGACTGGTCGGCCTGACCTGGACCCTCAATATTCCCCCGCAAGCCGCTATCGAAGTACTCTACCGCAGCATGGACAAATTTGCCCTGGTGGTGGTGCTGTTCTTCGTTCTGTGCGGCAATATCATGACCACCGGCACTATCGTCCAGAAGCTGGTCAAAACCGCCAATGTGCTGGTCGGCTTTCTCCCCGGCGGACTTGCCATGGCCGGGATCCTCGCCTGCGGCTTCTTCGGTGCCATCTCCGGGTCAACGGTCGCCACGGTCGTCGCCATTGGCGGTTTCATGATTCCGGCCCTGATCGAAAATGACTATGACCACCGCTTCAGCGTCGGTATTATGACCACGGCGCCGATTCTCGGCGTTGTCATTCCGCCCTCGATCTCGATGATTTTGTATGCCATGGTCAGCAACGACCCCCTGGAAGCCCTTTTTTTAACCGGTTTCATTCCAGGACTGCTGATCATGATCTGCATGTCGATCTACGCCTGGTTTTTCTGCAAGCGGCGGAATCTGCCCACTCTGCCGCGGCCGACCATGCAGGAACTGTTTGCCGTATTAAGGGAGAGTATCTGGGCCCTGTGCCTGCCGGTGCTGATTTTCGGCGGCATCTACTCCGGCCTGTTTACGGCCAATGAAGCGGCAGTGGTCGCCTGCTTTTACGCCTTCTTTGTTGAAGTTTTCATCCACCGCGACATGAAACTGACCGACATCAAGAAGGTCATTGTCTCCTCGGCCATCACCTCGGCAACTTTGCTGATCATCGTCGCCGGCGCTTCGGTCTTTGGCGAGTACCTGACCTTCGAACGCATCCCTGACCAGATCGCCAACGCTGTGGTCGCCAACATCCAGACCCCTTGGGTCTTTTTGCTGGCGGTCAACATCCTGCTGCTGATCATCGGCATGTTCATGGATATCATTTCGGCGACCCTGATCCTGACGCCGATCTTTTTGCCGCTGCTATCCAAGTTCGGCATTGACACCATGCATTTCGGTCTACTGATGACTCTCAATCTCGGCATCGGCTACTGTACTCCACCGCTGGGAGTCAGCCTTTACATCTCCGGTGCCGTTGCCGACCGCGACCTGGTCTATGTTTCAAAAGCCGTCCTGCCATTTCTGGTGATCCAGATCGCAATACTTTTGGTCCTGACTTTCTGGTCCGATCTGGTACTATTTCTGCCACGTCTGGTTTACGGCGGCTAAGGGAGGCGAGCATGGCAGAGAGCATTCTGATCCCGGTAGATTATTCGGAGGCAGCTGAAAAAACCGTTGCCACCATTTTGGGCAACCCGTCGCGCTTCCAGCAGAACGTCACACTTTTGCACGTGATCGATGTCGACAAGCTTGCCTACCGGATGATTCCGGAGTTTCAGGTTGAAATGGTGCGTGAACGCGCTCTTGCTTCCGGCCGAACCCTTCTTGACGACTTTGCCCGGCGATTTGCCGACCTCGGCATTGCGACCAACACCCGCCTTGAACAGGGTACACCACGCGTGGTCATAGGACGGGTTGCCAATGATGAAAACTTTGACCTCCTGATCATCGCCCGGCGCAACACTGGTGAAATTCGTGATGTGCTGTTCGGCTCCGTTGCCAACTACGTACTCCATCATGTTCGCTGCCCGGTTCTGTTGATCTAAACGGAAAAGACTTGTCTTCAAGATAATCTCACTATATATTGCATTCTGAATATAGGAGGTATCAATGAAAGACATACTGTTACTGCTCGGCCTGGTAGCGGGCTGGTTTATCCTAAATCGCTGGATCTTGCCGAAGTTTGGCGTCCAGACCTGACTGGCAGACAGCTGCAGCCTCCCCGTGCGGAAGGCCGAAACCGATGAAACACAGAAAGATGAAAACGGCTGAGAGAGGCTGTTCACTACCAGTTTTGCGGCATCTGAACATCTGACACTGTGAAAGTATGACTGTAATAGATAAAAAAAGACCGCCCGGTCAGAGGCGGCCAAAGAGGAAGACGAGAAACAAAGGGCACCGCTTTAACGGGTGCCTTTCCTTTCTCGGAGGTGAAACGAAGTTCACCGCAGTCCTTTCTACACATCTGGCTAAAAGTTTTCAACATTTTTTTACTATAACTAATTTCGCCAACACTGTTCTACCCCTTTACATCGTCGGCGTTAAAGCCTGATTAAAGGCCTGAGCCTTCCGTAACGCAACCCACTTTACCGAAACAACTTTTTTCAGACTAAATTAATTTTTTATCCCGACAAAACGGAACAACGTTTGTTCTTTCTGTAATGACAATTTCAGAATGGCCGCTTTGCACCTCATAGCTGAATATGCTAGCTTAGGCGGACTAAAAATGATCCACCAGTCTGAGAGATGACAGCCATGCAACCGGAAATGATCGAAATTTTCAGCGATGGAGCCTGTTCTGGCAATCCGGGTCCAGGCGGCTACGGGACCATCCTGCGATGCGGTGACAAAACCCGCGAATTATCAGGTTACGCTGCAGAGACCACCAACAACCGCATGGAGCTTCTCGGAGCGATCTACGGTCTGGAGGCATTAACCCGCCCTTGTTGTGTCCGCGTTACAACTGATTCCGAGTATGTCAAAAAAGGGATCACGGAATGGATCGATAAATGGGTGAAACAAGGCTGGAAGAACAGTCAGAAAAAACCGGTTGCCAATCGCGATCTCTGGGAGCGTCTGCTGGAATTGACCCAGCAACACACGGTCGAATGGCATTGGGTTCGTGGGCATGCCGGGCATACAGAGAACGAACGCTGTGACGCGCTGGCTCGTGCCGCCATTGCAACTGGCCGGAACAAATTGACAAGATAACGCTGAGAAGGTGGCAACAGCCACCAGGAGTTAAGCCTTCGGCTTAACCGCCCCCTTCGCCTGACATTGTCGACAGGAAGCACTGTACGAAAGGCCACACATCTTACACTCGCGCATTAGAGACTCCACATACTAGATATGGTGCGATGCTAAGCAACTTATACAATATCTAGATATCTATCTCTCATCCCCGCAGAATGCAAGAAAAAAATGGCAATGCAAACAGGCAACGGGCACCCAACCAGGGTGCCCGTTGCCTGTTTGCATTAAAAACTCACCCTTCAGTTGATCGCCAGAACCGGCTCAATCTGTTCCGCCAGCAGGTCGCCGACCAGCAAGTTGCTGACGATGCGGCGTAAAACGTCAATGTCGCTGTCGGACAGATGCGTAAAGCGGATCGCCATCCCAGGCGGCATGGTAAATTTTCGGCCGCTTATTTCGCGGGTATAAATCACTTCGCCTCGCAAACGCAGCCGCTCGATTCCATCCTCAGGAATGGAGACCGCAACGGGGCTACCAACCGGAAGTGGCGTCACCCGCCGCAAATAGACCCCGCCCTCAGAAAGGGTCACAGCATGGCATAGGGTATAGCGGTCGTCATAGTGCAGTGCCACGCGTTGATTCATCGGTGCACGCAGATGTTGTCGCGGCCCCTTGGGGAACGGAAATAATTCGTTGAGCAGATGGTTAAACGCTTCAAGCAAAATCGGCTTGCGCAAAAAAGATGTACATCCATAGGGACGTCCGGCAGCCTCATCGACCTCAGATTCGGTCAGCAACACAAGAGGCACGCTCTGGAGCAGATCGTGCTCACGTACCTGATGGAGGACTTCAATGCCGCTCACACCCGGCATCCGGGCATCCAGAAACACCGCATCCGGCGACAGTACCCGCATGAAATTCAATGCATCCGGGCCGGAATGAACCGGGAGGACATCAAAGTTCATGCGGTTGAGACAGGTGGCGATAGCCGTCAGCACCTGTTCACTATCATCGACCAGAAGGATTAAATAACGTCTCGACACAATATCCCCATAAGCTGAACTAAGCATTCAAACACGTTTTAACGTTTGCATTATAGCTGAAAAATATTCAGACGCGACCGCGCTGTAGAAGAAAAACGGCGCCCGGATGATGGCGCCGCCTTTAATCTCAAGACCCTTTGCCGCGTGACCCTTGGCTCCCTAGAGCGTCATATGAACCGCCTTGACAAAGCGGGCACCAACCTCTCGCGCAATGCGATCGACCGTATCCGGATCGGCTGGCGAATCGATGGAAAACACCACCATTGCTTCGCCGTCTTTTTTACGCCGCCCAAGATTCATGTTGCCAATATTGATCCCGGCTTCGCCGAAAATGGTGCCAATTTTCCCGAGCATCCCTGGTCGATCTTCGTAGGAAATAACCAACATATGCTCTTCCGGAGTGAAATCGGTCATGAAATCGCGCATCTTGACAATCTTCGGAATCCCCTCGAACAGAGTGCCGGAGATGGTCCGGCGCTGGTCCGAAGATTCGATCGACAAGGAGACCATGTTGGAAAACGACTCGGATTCGGTTGAACGCACCTCCTCAACGGCAATCCCCATATCGCGCGCGACCAGACGGGCATTCACCATGTTGACATCAATCTCCGTCTGCGAATTGAGCAGCGAGGCAAGGCCGCAAACGGTGAGCGGTGCACAATCGAAACGAGCCAGTTTACCCTGATAAGTAAAGCCGACCTTGGCTGGATTTGCCGGGGCCAACTGGGCGATAAATTCACCCATCTGACGGACCAGACCAAGAAAGGGCTTCATATGGTCCATTAGATCCGGATCGAAACGCGGGATATTGACTGCGTTCTCCAGTGGCCGGCCGTCGATGTAGTTAATAATTTCGCGGCTGACATCGACAGCGACATTCTTCTGCGCCTCAAAAGTATTGGCACCAAGGTGCGGGGTCACCACCATACGCGGATGACCAATGAGCTTCTTCAAAAGTGCTGTTGCCGGCGGCTCCTCACTCCAGACGTCGAAGGCGGCGCCGGCAGCCTTGCCGCTTTCCAGCGCGGCCAGCATGGCCCCTTCATCAATGATGCCGCCGCGGGCGCAGTTAACGATAATAACGCCGTCCTTCATCCCGGGAAAATGACCGGCATTGATCATGCCGCGAGTTTCTTCGTTGAGCGGCGTGTGCACTGTGATGATATCCGAATAGCGGATAATCTCTTCGAGCTGCACCAGGCGGACTCCAAAATCCTCGGCGCGCTTCTCCGAAATGTACGGATCGTAGGTAATGACATCAGCCTCAAACGCCTTGCAACGCGTCGCGACCCGGCCTCCAACCTTGCCGAGGCCGATGACACCGATGGTCTTCCCCTTCAGCTCATAGCCGGTAAACGGCGCCCGCTTCCACTCACCGGCCTTGAGGCTGGCGTTAGCCACCGTCACATTCCGGCACAAAGAGAGCAGAATCGACATCGTGTGCTCAGCAGCTGAATTGACGTTGCCGAAGGGGGCATTGACCACAATGATCCCCTTATTGCTGGCCGCATCGACATCAACATTGTCGATGCCGACGCCGGCGCGGGCGATGATCTTCAACTGGCGGGCATGATCGAGCAGGGCCTGATCAACCTGGGTGCCGCTGCGGGTGATGATGGCGTCATAGTCGCCAATGATGGCATGAAGTTCTTCGCGCTTGAGACCAAGACGGACATCGACCTGCACCCGGGGATCGTCGAGCAGCGGTTGCAGGCCACTTTCAGAAATTTCGTCGGTGATGATGACCTTCATAAGGCTAAATCTCCTTGCTGTGGCATTCTAAAAACGCGAATACTACGCCCGACTCCGGAGGCTGTCAACGATCAAGAACAAATCGACACGTGGGAGCGCCCGTTTCGGGCGGAGTGGAACAGGGCAGCACCCTGCTGGGGAACGGGGCATCTTAAGACGATGTTTCGTGTATCCAGCGATCGATTTCGGTAGAGACCTCGCTGGAGAGCCCGACAAACTTCAGGCCCATACCCGGCTCGTAAGGTGATTTCTTATCATAATGCCGACACCAGACCACCTCGCAAGCACACTCAATCGTTTTGCTGATAGGCGCGGGTAGAGGAATCTCAACCTGATAGATCTCACCGGGCACTTTCGGGTTGACTGAAGAGATGAACATGCCGCTACGACTGATATTTTTGGTGTAGCCAAAAAACACTTTACGCCCATCGTCGAGACGTACCCGCAGGGTCAACAACGGCGAACGCAGATTCTTGCGTTTGTCAGCCTGGGGTTGATCGGGGGCCGGGTGCTTGTCTTCACTCATCATCAGTTCAAAGCCTCTGCAGTTTGACGCATCTTAACGAATAACAGTCGTTTACGGAAGGTTTTTTCCTCCGTTATTCTGCATTTCCCGCAGTTTCCACAATAAACGGTCAAGAGTCATCCCTGCCGATAGATCGATAGTGCCCAGAAACCCGACGGCAACCTGCTCGACAGGCTGCGGGGCAAAGTCGATTGTTGCGGCTAAAAAGCGTAACAGCTGCAACGTTTTCAAACTGTCAAACCAACCATGAAACGCCCGTTGCATTTGTGCGGGCAGCCGATGATTCTCAGCCAGACGGCTACAGACCACCTCCAACCGCTGTTGCCGACAAAAGGTACCAAGTTGCGGATGCAACAGGTCAGCCTCCGTCTGTAGACGCTTGCCGTTTTCAACCCCGATCGCCTTGACCTGGTCTAAGAACGTTTTGAGCAGAACGAACGCGGCCAAAGGATAGGCAGGGATAGCCGTTGCATCAACAAGGAGACGGTTTAATGCCGGTCCGGTCCCGAATATGACCCTGGACGAAGGGCGCGCCGAGGGGTGGACGCAGGTACCAGACAACTGAACAACGGCATCCGTCTTGGCCAGAGCCTGAAGAAAATAGAAGTCCTCCGCCGCCGCACGCTGGTTCATCCCGCCACAGCGTACATAGGCCCGGGCATTACAGGCCATCGCGCTGCCGATGGTGTGGAACGCATAAGGGGAGCCTGCCAGTTCTAACCCGAATGTGTAGCAGCGCAGATAGAGCTCGTAGCGATCAATGGCCAGTTGCAGGGCCGGTGTTGCCGCCGGTTGATGGGCATAGGGGAGAACCGCGCCGCCGGCGACCCCCGGCGTGGAAAAGTGTATAAGGATCGCGTTCAGGTAGTCGGAATCGACCAAGGTATCAGCATCAAGACAGATCAGGGGCGCTGTGTCATCAGGTTGTAGTTGCGCCAGGGCGCGATCGAGCCCTAATCGCCGTGGTGGACCGGGGCCACCGGCCAACTCGAGACCGGGGCTGGCGGCATCGATCCAGGCCAGAGCCAGACCGGGGTAGCCGTTGGCTCTACGCAACTGCTTCAGGGTCCGCTGATTAGCCGCGGCGACCGTATCCGCTACACCGGCAGTCTGGTTGACAACGACGACAATCAGAAACTTCTCGCGAACATCTGCCGGATTAGCTGCAAGACTGGCGAGGGTCGCATCCAGCCAGTCATCTTCATCACAAGCCGGAATCACCACCGCTCCAGCCCAGCCAGGCGAAGCCTCGCCTTCGACCCGCCAGGGACCAGTCAGGGCACGACGCGTCAAATAGCGCTGTCGATCAGCCGTCATTGGCCCAACACTTTCAGCGCCGCAGCCAGCGGATCTGATGCCGCATCCAGCCACTGAATCGGCGTCCCCTGGCGCTCCATGCGTCGGAACCAGGTTTCCTGGCGCTTGGCAAACTGACCAATGGCAATGGCAAGTTGTGTCTCGAGTTCCGACCGCTTCAGTTCACCACGCAGGAAGCGGGCGATAAAGCGATATTCCAACCCGTAATAATCGAGGGTGGCGTAACTGACGCCTGCGGCAACCAGACCGGAAACCTCTTCGAGCAATCCCTGCTCCAGGCGCTCGGCCAAGCGGATACGAATCCGTTGCCGCAACACCTCACGCGGCCAGTGAAGACCAAAAATGACCGGTTGCAGTTGCGGCGGAGACGGTCCTGTCTCTCTCGCCTCCGCCACCGCGATTTCGATGGCGCGCAGCAACCGCTCCCGATCGTCGAGATCGGTTCGATTGTGCTGCCGGGGTCGCAGGCGACACAACTCAGACTGCAACTCTTCCAGTGAATATTCGGCGAGCTTGGAACGCAAGACCGGGTCGACTGGCGCCGGCACCATTCGGTAGCCCTTAAGCAGGGCATCAAGATAAAGTCCGGTCCCCCCAACAACCACCGGCAAGCGCTGCCGTGAGCGAATGACCGTCAGCGCCTTTGTCGCGGCCTGTAAAAATTCGTAGACACTGAATTCGGTGCCGGGTGGTTGCAGGTCGATCAGATGATAAGGGATATCGTTGTATTCGACCAAATCCTTGCCGGTGCCCAGATCCATGCCCCGAAATACCTGGCGCGAATCGGCCGAAATAATTTCGCCGGCAAAGATCCGGGCAAGGGCAACACCGAGGCGGGTTTTTCCCGAGGCCGTCGGGCCAAGGACGACAAGGCTGTCAAAGGAGGGGGCGATCATGCGGCTACTTTAGGGCACGGGGGTTCTTTTGGCAATGACGGAAGCGTCGAGGAAACAGCAAATTTTTTAGCCAAAACGGATACAAAAAGCGCCGGCCAGGATGAGCAGGCTGGCAAAGAAGCGGATACGCCCGCAGGTCTCACCGAGAAAGAGTGTGCCGATCAGCACCGCGACCAGCAGGCTGACCTGACGCACCGGCACCGCATAACTGACCGGTGACATCTGCAAACCGAAACGGAAGGAGAGAAATGAACCGAGCATCACCGGTCCCGCAAGCAGAATCAATCGCCAGTTGCGTCGCCACTCGTCCCGAATCCGCTCGCCGGCAGCTGAACGCAGCAGGTTGATACTCATCAGCACAAACATAACCAGAACCAGCAGGTAAGTGAACGCCAGTGGCGGATAGATCATAACCCCCTTTTTATCGAGGATCGCGCCGATAGAATAGATAAAACCGGCCAGCAACGCCGCCTGCACCGACGGGTTACCGAAATTGCGCAGTGGCCGCAACAGTTCGCTGACCGTCAGACTGCGAAACTGAATACTATAGGTGCCAAAAACAATCAGACCGATGCCAACCATGCCCGGCAAATTGAGCCGCTCACCAAACAGCAGAATCCCCCACAAGGGTACATAGAGCATGGATGTTTGGGCCAGTGGGTAAGTGAGGGAGAGATCGCCGCTGCGGTAAGCCCAGCCATTAAAAAGATGATACAATACGAAACAGATCGCCCCTCCCAAGGCGAGCAACAGAACTGCAGCAGTCGGTACCGGCCACGGTTCCGGGCGGATCCAGATCAGCAGATTGAGCAGTGTGCCGGAAGAGACAAACATCCACCAGATAAAGACGGTCTTGTCCTGGCTTCGCTTGACCAGAAGATTCCAGAGGGCGTGCATCAGGGCCGAAAACAGAATCAATGTAAACGCTTCAGCAGACATGGAGTGCATTCTAGCCGATGCCGAAAATGTTAGCGATAATAAAATATTTCATTTTTCATAAGCTTTATTAAAACATCAGAGAGGTTACCGATGACGACACGTTCCGAACATGACTCCATGGGTGAAATGCAGGTGCCGAGTACGGCTCTGTATGGAGCCCAGACCGCCCGCGCTTACGACAATTTTCCGATCAGCGGCATCCGTTTTCCACGTCCATTCCTGCGTGCCCTCGGCCTGATCAAAGAGCATGCGGCCCGGGTCAATCATGAACTGGGACTACTCGACGACCAGTCCGCCATGGCGATCATGGATGCCGCCGGGGAGGTCATCGAAGGGCGACTTGACGATCATTTCCCCCTCGATATTTTCCAGACCGGCTCGGGAACCAGTACCAACATGAATACCAACGAAGTGATTGCGCATCGGGGGACGCAGCTGCTTGAAAATGCAAGCATGACCCTCCACCCCAACGACCATGTCAACCTCGGACAATCGAGCAACGATGTCATCCCGACCGCCATGCACCTGGCGGCCGCCGAACAACTCGTTCACCAGCTCCTGCCAGCCTTGCAGGCGTTACAACAGACACTGGCAGAAAAAGCGACTGAGTATGACGATATTATCAAAATTGGCCGCACCCATCTGCAAGACGCCACCCCGATCCGCCTCGGGCAGGTATTCAGTGGCTACGCCCGGCAGGTAGAGTTAGTCTGTGGCGAGCTCGACCGCGCCGTGACAGGTCTGTGCGAACTCCCTCTCGGCGGGACCGCCGTCGGCACCGGCATCAACACCCACCCCAAATTTGCCAGACAGGTAATCGCCGGTATCGCTGCCGTCACCGGCCTCCCGCTTATAGAAGCGACCAACCATTTTGCCGCTCAAGGGGGGAAAGAGCAGGTGGTCGCGGCGAGCGGCGCATTAAAGACCACCGCCGTCGCCCTGTTCAAAATCGCCAACGACATCCGCCACCTCTCCAGCGGCCCGCGCTGCGGTTTAGGCGAACTGAATCTGCCGGCTGTTCAGCCCGGCAGTTCAATCATGCCGGGAAAAGTTAATCCGGTTATGGCTGAGGCATTGATGCAGGTTTGTGCCCAGACCATCGGCAACGATGCCGCCATCAGTATAGGAGGCCTCTCCGGCAACTTTGAACTCAACGTCATGATGCCGCTGATGGCGCACAACCTGCTGCAGTCGATCGAGCTGCTGACCAACGGGGTTCTCCAGTTCGACCGCCGCTGCCTGCAGGGCTTGACAGCAAATCGTGAACACTGCGAAGCGCTGGTCGAGCAGAGTCTGGCGATGTGCACCACTCTCGCCCCGGTTATCGGCTACGATCAGACAGCTGCTCTCGCCAAGCAGGCCGCCGAAACGGGGAAAACGATCCGCGAAGTGCTGCACGGATCGGGGCTGCTCTCCAACACCGAGATCGAGCGGCTGCTCGATCCCAGACCAATGACCGAACCGGGGCTTGTACAGAGTTGAACGAAAATCAGCAAAAAGAAAAAAGAGGGGTGAGATCAGATCTCACCCCCAAACAAGAAGTTTCAGATGAATCGACAGGGATTAACAGGTGAATCAGGAGTTAAGACCTCCCCTCCCCGCGCCCCCAATAACCTTGGGGGCGGACAAACGCCCCTCATTATACTCTTGCGTTAACACTTCTGTATTCCACCGTGACGGATAATCTCACCATCCACCTGATAGACCACATCCTCAGCGATATTAGTCGCCAGATCAGCCATCCGCTCAAGATAACGGGAGATCGACAGATAAAAAATCAACCCTTCCAGAGCAGGGAGATCGTTTTTAATCGCCGCTTTAACCTTGGCAAAATTCCCCTTGTGCATCATGTCGACTTCATCATCATTTTTGATGGTCTTGCGGGCCAGGGCGCTATCCCTCTCGACCAGAGAATCGAGGGACATTTTCAGCATATTTTCAACCAGTACAGCCATCGTCGCGATATCATAGGGAGATTTCATCCGCGCCACATTCCCCAGGTCGATCGCCCGATCAGCGATATTAACAGCTAAATCGGCAACCCGCTCCAGGTCGTTATTGATCTTGAGGACCGAAACGATAAAACGCAGATCAGCCGCAACCGGCTGGTGCAAAGCGAGAATTTTCAGACAATCTTCTTCCAGCTCGATTTCAATATTGTCGATCTGGGCATCCCCTTTTTTCACCCGGGTCGCCAGTTCTATATCTCCGGTCAACAGCGCCTGCACCGACTGCTTCACCCGACCCTCAACCTCGGCCCCGAGAACCAACAACTTTTTTTTCAACTTATCGAGTTCCTGCTGCAGCAAAACGGCCATATTCAGATCCTTTCAAAAAAACTCAAATCAGCCGAAACGGCCGGTAATATAATCTTCAGTCTGCTTATTATGCGGTTTGACAAACAGCTCCTTGGTCAACCCGTATTCAATCAGATCCCCTTCGAACAAAAAGGCGGTATTGTTGGAGACCCGTGCCGCCTGCTGCATATTGTGGGTAACGATCAGGATCGAGACCTTCTCTTTGAGTTCGAGCATCAACTCTTCGATGCTGGCAGTGGCGATCGGGTCAAGAGCCGAGGTCGGCTCGTCGAAGAGTACCAGCTCCGGGTCGATTGCCAGGGCGCGGGCAATACAAAGGCGCTGCTGCTGTCCGCCGGAGAGGTTAAAGGCCGGCTCCTGCAAGCGATCCTTGACCTCGTTCCACAGGGCGGCGTTGACCAGTGCCGTCTCTACCTTCTCTTCCAGCTCCGCTTTCTTGTTTATCCCCCGCACCCGCAGGCCGTAAGCCGCGTTCTCGAAGATCGATTTGGGGAAGGGGTTCGGCTTCTGAAAGACCATACTCACCCGCATCCGCACCTCGATGGGGTCGACATCCGGCGAAAGGAGGTTGACATCATCGGGGAAGAGACGAATTTCACCGCCATAACGGTTGTCGGGATACAGGTCGTGCATGCGGTTAAAACAGCGCAGAAAGGTCGACTTACCGCAGCCGGAAGGACCGATCAGCGCTGTAATTTTTTCATTGTAGACCGGAAGGGAGATGTTCTTCAAGGCATGAAAAGCGCCGTAATGAAAGTTGAGCTCGCGCGCTTGCGCTTTGAGTTCCGGGGGAGTTGTTGCGGGTTGTGGGGTCATGATTAATCCTTTGTCAGAGTTTACCATTTGATCGACTTCCGGATGCGATAGCGCAGCCAGATGGCGATACCATTCATCAACAGGGTCATGGCGAGGAGGACGACACCGGCGGCAGCCGCATTAAACTGAAAGGCTTCTTCCGGCCGTGAAGTCCAGTTGAACATCTGGATCGGCATGACGGTAAAGGGGTCGAGAACCCACTTAAAGGAGATAAAGGGGAATTCAGCGATAAAGGGTGATGACGGCAAAAAAGCGATAAAGGTCAGGGCGCCGATGGTGATGATCGGGGCGGTCTCACCGATGGCACGGGACAGGCCGATGATCACGCCGGTGAGGACACCACCGGAAGAGTAGGGGAGGAGATGGTCCGAGACCACCTGCCAGCGGGTCGCTCCCAAAGCATAGGCCGCCTCGCGGATGCCGCCGGGGATGCCGCGCAGCGCTTCGCGGGTGGAGACGATGATGATCGGTAAAATCAGCAGCGCCAGGGTAAGGCCGGCGGAGAGGATGCTTTGACCGAAGCCCAAGATCTGCACAAATAGTCCCAGCGCCAATAGTCCATAAACGATCGAGGGGATACCGGCGAGATTCATGACGTTGATCTCGATGATCGCCGTCCAGCGGTTCTTGGGTGCGTATTCCTCCAGATAGATCCCGGCGCTGACGCCCAGGGGGATGGCGGCGCAGGCGGTGACAAACATCACCAGGAAGGAGCCGACCCAGGCCGAGAGGATACCGGCTCTCTCGGCAAAACGCGACGGAAAATTAGTAAAGAAGTCCGGTGTCAGGCGCGGCATGCCGTCGATCGCCAGGCGGGTAAAGAGGGCGAGGAGCGTCATCAGCGCCACCAGCAGGGCGACAATACCGAGGATGATAAAGAGCTGTTCGTAAAGGCGCTGCCGCCGGATGATGTTTTGCGTCTCAGGAAGTTTCATATTCAGTATTCCTCGCGGAATTTTTGCCGCAACCAGAAGCCGATCACGTTAAAGACCAACGTGATCAAAAGCAGGGTCAGGCCGGCGGCAAAGATGGTTTTGTAGCCGATGCTGTCGTGCGGCAGGTCGCCCAAAGAGACCTGGACGATAAAGGAGCTGATCGTCGCTGCCGGTTGCAGGGGATTCATGGTCAGGTTCGGCTGCATGCCGGCGGCGACGGCGACGACCATGGTTTCGCCGACGGCGCGAGAGCAGCCGAGGGTCAAGGCGGCCGCCAGGCCGGAGAAGGCGGCGGGGACGACGACGGTCAGGGCGGTGCGCAGGCGGGTGGCGCCCATGGCAAAAGCCCCTTCGCGCAGATGCATCGGCACGGCGCGCATGGCATCTTCGCTCACCGAACTGATGTAGGGGACGATCATGATCCCCATGACCAGGCCGGCCGAGAGCATGTTGAAGCCGGGGAGATCCGGATAGATCTTCTGCAGCAGTGGGGTGACGACGATCAGGGCGAAGTAGCCGAAGACCACGGTCGGCACCGCGCCAAGGATCTCCAGAATCGGCTTGATCGTTTCCCGCAGTCGCGGCGAAGCGAACTCACTGATGTAGATCGCGATGGTCAGACCGAGGGGGACGGCGACCGACAGGGCGACCAGCGTCGTGGTGACGGTGCCGCTAATCAAGGTGATAATGCCGAAGTGGGCGTCGTCGAAGAGCGGCGTCCACTGGGTATCGGTGAGAAAGTCGAAGAGCGGTACCTCGGCAAAGAAGTTCAGCGATTCTTTGACGAGAATGTAGAGGATCGCAAAGGTGATTGCAACCGAGGAACAAGCGGCGGCAAGGAGACCGGTCTCTATCAGCCCCTCTTTGATTCTCCGTTTTCGGGCACGGGGATGACTACTTTTCATGAAGATTTCACTTTCGTCCTGACGCTAGGTGAAAGAAGCGGCAAAGAGCAGGGCGCCTCGATGGCGCCCTGCTCTAGTTGCAGGTAATGATTTCGGCCAGGCTCAGGATTATTCTTTACCTTCGCGTTGCAGGAGCTCCTCGACCGAGACTCCCACTTCAGGCACACCACCGAAGCCGGTGCCGAGCTTCTTCTTGGCCACGTTTGCTTTGGATAGAGTGTAAGCTTTCTCCGGCAGCGGAACAAACTTGACCTGCTTGATTAAAGCCGGACCTTTGTCGAGGTAGAAATCGATGAAAGCTTTAACTTCCGGCTTGTCCAGCGAAGCGGCATTAATATAAATGAAGATCGGACGGGCCAAAGGCTGGTAGGTGCCATCCATGACGGTCTCAAAACTCGGAGTCACGGCCGGGGCGCCGGCTTTTTCGACGATCGGCACCGCTTTGAGCTTCTTGCTGTTCTCGGCGTAGTAGGAAAAGCCGAAGTAACCGAGTCCGCCCTTATCGCGGGAGACACCCTGCACCAGGACATTGTCGTCCTCGCTGGCGGTGAAATCGCCGCGGCTCGATTTCGATTTGCCGACGATCGCTTCGGTGAAGTAATCGAAAGTGCCGGAGTCGGCGCCGGGTCCGTAAAGTTTCAGCGGCTCTTTCGGCCAAGCCGGATTGACCTGGTTCCAGGTGGTGATCGTCTGCTGCGCAGCCGGCTCCCACATCTTCTTCAGTTCATCGACCGTCATGCTCTTAATCCAGTCGTTCTTGGGATTGACGACCACGGTCAAGCCCTCGAACGCGATCGGCAGCTCAATATACTTGATCCCGGCTTCGCGACAGGCTGCCATCTCTTTGGTCACGATCGGGCGGGAGGCATTGGAGATGTCCGTTTCGCCGCGACAGAACTTCTTGAAGCCGCCACCGGTGCCGGAGATGCCGACTGTGACGTTGATCTTCCCTTTGTTTGCGATCTGGAACTCTTCGGCGACTGCCTCAGTAATCGGATAAACAGTGCTTGAACCATCAACTTTGACCGT
>DDWE01000023.1:0-14583 GCA_002345625.1 Desulfuromonadaceae bacterium UBA2294
GGGACCTGAACCGCGTTTTTCGGGGTCATGTGGTGGTCGATCAGGACACCGACACCCCGCTTTTCACCGAGGGAGGCGACCACCTGACGGGCAGCGTTGCGGGCGTAGATCACCCGGCTACCCGTGTGCTCGCGCATCCGTTTCAGGTAGGCGTCGAAATAAGGGTTCTTCGCCTGCTTGCCGACAAAGTCGCAGGGGAGCCCGAGCAGGGGGAGAAAGATGGTGCCGACCTCCCAGAACCCGAGGTGGGCAGTCACAATAAGAAAACCGCGATCCATCGCCTGTGCTGCCTGCAGATGCTCCAGCCCATCAAAGTCGAAATAACGATCCAGATCATCCTGCTTGTCGAAAGTATCGAGCCGGACCAGTTCGGCGCCACTGATCCCCAGATGGCGGAACATGCGCCGGCAGATGTCGTCGCGTTCGGCCTGTGTCAGATTCGGGTAAGCGTGTAACAGGTTTTCATCGGCGATGCGCCGGCGTTTCGGTTGCACGTACGGGAAGATTCGGCCAAGTTGTTCACCGATACGCAGTGCCAGAGTCCGTGGCAGCAGGCGAAAGGTTGTGACAAAAATGCGAAAGCCTATGTATTCAATAATATTTTTTAGTTTGCGGTCAGCCATGATCGATCAGGAAAATCCTTTGTTCAATTCAAAAGTTTTGGGAGTCTAGCATGGTCTGCTGAAGTGGGCAATAAAAGAGGGCTGGATCAAGTGCTCGGTGACGGGTGGCAGTCGTTGAAACAGGTTCGCGTTTCAGCCATGGCATTGAACCGTGGCCATCAGCGTTGATTGGCACCCGCAGTCCTGAAATGAACGTCTCTTTGCAAACCAGAAGGGCAGACCCTGTTCACTCACAGAGTCTGCCCTTTTGCTAAACATCGTATTTCGTCGTCTTACTGACTCGCGTTCAATGCCTGATCGAGGTCGGCAAGGATGTCGCGGATATCCTCGATGCCGACGGAGACCCGGATGAAATCTGGGGTGACGCCCGCTGCGAGTTGTGCTTCAGGCGAGAGTTGCGAGTGGGTCGTGGTTGCCGGATGGATGACCAGCGTCTTGGCATCGCCGACATTGGCCAGGTGGCTGGCGAGCTTGACGTTGTCGATCAGTTTTGAACCGGCTTGTGCCCCCCCCTTGATACCGAAGCCGAGGATGGCGCCGGCACCATCCGGGAGGTAGGTCTGGGCGCGGTCATGATCGGGATGGCTCTTCAGTCCCGGATAGTTGACCCAGGAGACCAAAGGGTGTTTCTCTAGAAATTCGGCCACTTTCTGTGCATTCTCGCAGTGCCTTGGCATCCGTACATGCAGCGTCTCCAGCCCTTGCAATATTTGGAAGGCATTGAACGGTGACAGGCAGGCACCGATGTCACGCAGTAAGGTCAGTCGCAGTTTGAGGATGTAGGCCATCGGCCCCAGGGCAGCATGATAAACCAGCCCGTGGTAACTCGGATCAGGAGTTGTAAAGTCGGCGAAGCGACCGCTACTCCAGTCGAAGGTTCCGGCATCGACGACGGCGCCGCCGATGCTGGTGCCGTGACCGGCGATAAACTTGGTCAGCGAATAGCAGACAATATCGGCGCCATGCTCGATAGGACGGAACAGGGCCGGGGTGGCGACGGTGTTGTCGACAATGAACGGCAGCTTGTGGTCATGGGCAACCTTGGCGAGAGCCTTGAAATCATCGACATTATTCTTCGGGTTGCCGATGGTTTCGGTGTAGATCGCCCGGGTCTTGTCATCGATCACTTTAGCGACGGCTGCCGGATCGGCGCTGTCGACAAAGCGGACGTCGATCCCCATCCGTCTAAAGGTGTGACGAAACAGGTTGACCGTGCCGCCATACAGGCTGCTACGGGTGACGATGTTGTCACCGGTCTGCGCCAGATTGAGGATCGCCATGGCAATGGCGGACGATCCAGAAGCGAAACACAGGGCACCGACACCGCCATCCAGGGCAGTCAGCCGCTTCTCCAGGACATCAGTCGTCGGATTCATCAACCGGGTGTAGATATTGCCGAACTCTCTCAGGGCAAACAGGTTGGCGGCATGTTCGGAGGAGTCGAAAGCGTAGGAGGTGGTCTGGTAAATCGGCACTGCCCGTGAGTTGGTTGTCGGGTCTGGCACCTGGCCGGCGTGCAAGGCATTGGTGCCGAGGTGATAGGTGGGTTGATCGCTCATGGACGGGACTCCTTTGTCAGCGACTGCAGCTCTGTGTTGTTATGAATACAAGTTGCACGGTAAAGAATATATTTTGTGTAAAGTAACGATTGCTGTGTTATTTTGTCAACAATAATATGACATGTGATTACAGCTAAGCAGATTTGCAGGGATAAGCAAGGCTGGGGAGGCAAACTCATCTCAATCCGCAGAGCATAGAAGGTCTGATAGACGCGGCAACGACGAGGTTTCGGGCGTGAACAACGGGGGCGGACGCTGTGGCGCCTGCCCCCGTTGTCGGTGTGCGTTGAAATAATCTACTTCTGGCTGGCGGTCAGGGCCTGATTGACATCAACGATCAGGTCGTCGATGTTCTCGATGCCGACCGACAGGCGGATCAGGTCAGGGGCAACACCACTGGAGATCTGCTGTGCCTCGCTGAGCTGGCGATGGGTGGTGGTCGCAGGATGCAGGACGCAGGAGCGGGCGTCGCCGACATGCACGACCAGGGCGATCAGTTTGCAGGCCTCCATAAAGATCTTTCCGGCCGGCGCGCCGCCTTTAATCCCGAAGGTGAGCACACCGCTACACCCTTTGGGCAGGTACTTGCGGCCACGGGCGAAGCTGCGGTGACTCTCCAGCCCCGGATAGTTGACCCACGATACCAGTGGATGGTCTTCCAGGTGCTTGGCCAGAGCCAGGGCATTGTCGCTGTGGCGTTGCATGCGCAGCGGCAGGGTGGTGAGGCCGTGAGAGAACAGAAAGCTGTTCAGCGGTCCCGGAGTGGCGCCGATATCGCGCATGTACTGAACCCGTGCCTTGATAATATAGGCGAGGTTGCCAAACTTTTCCGTATAACGCAGTCCGTGGTAGCTGCTATCGGGCTCGGTCATCTCCGGATATTTGCCACTTGTCCAGTCGAAGTTGCCACCATCGACAATCACACCACCCAAACTGGTCGCATGGCCATCAATGTACTTGGTGGCCGAGTGGACGATGATATTGGCACCGTACTCAAACGGCCGGCACAGGTACGGGGTCGCAAAGGTGCTATCGATAATCAGCGGTACACCCATGCTTTTAGCGACGTCGCTGAATTTGGCGAAGTCGAGGACATTCAGTCCCGGGTTGCCGATGGTTTCGGCGAACAGGGCGCGGGTCGTCGGACGAAAGGCTTTTTTAACCTCTTCGGCGTCGGCTTCCGGGTCGATGAACGTCACCTCGATGCCGAGCTTGGGGAAGGTGTTGGCAAACAGGGAGTAGGTGCCACCGTACAAGGTGCTGGCGGTGACGATATGCTGGCCGCTGCGGCAGATATTCAGGATGGCCAGAGTGGTTGCCGCCTGGCCGGAAGAGGTGGCCAGGGCGCCAACGCCCCCCTCAAGCTGGGCGATTTTTCCCTCAAAGGCCGAGGTGGTCGGGTTGCCGAGACGGGTGTAGAACGGATCAGCGGAGTCAAGATCAAACAGTGCGGCGACATGGTCGGCGCTGTCATACTTGAAGGTGGTGCTTTGCATAATCGGAACGATACGTGGCTCAGTGGCTTTGGGCTCATAGCCGCCCTGTACGGCGATGGTTTCAATCTTCCAGTTCGGGTCCATGTGATGGGCCTCCTTGCAGAATGTCGGACTTGCTGATATGGATGAATAGAATGGCGATCATAACAAATCACCGCCATTTTTTGCAGTGAAATCAGGGGCTGTGGAGTCGTTATCTGTAATGCACGCAAGGCTGGAAAATTTCTATAAAAATCGACAATTTTTTTTATTGCAAATAGCAGGACCATTTGCTATAAAGGCGTTCGCTTTGCCCAAGTGGTGGAATTGGTAGACACGCTAGGTTCAGGGTCTAGTGCGCGTAGGCGCGTGGGAGTTCGAGTCTCCCCTTGGGCACCAGTAAAAATAACGGGTTGTGGCTTTTAGCCGCAACCCGTTTTGCGTTGATTTCCCCCCGTCAGGGGTTCCCCCCGGCCCGTAACCGGAAATGCTTTTCAATAAAATCGCAGATGCCGCACGGGTCGTTCAGGTCGAGTAGAGGGACATCCAGCTCAAGCCTGGAATCACTGGCGACGGCGATCAGGGTAGCGTCGACCTGTTCGCCACGGCAGAGCAGGGTGGTGCTGCGCGCGGCACGGTTCACTTCGATTTTAGGCAGGCCGCTGAGCTTGAATCCTTCCGTAACGACCAGATCCACATCGGCAAAGTAGGTGTTGATCAGCTCTTCAATCGGCGGTGAGGCTGAATGCTTTTTGATGACAGCCAATTTCTCCGGTGAACTGATCAGGGTTGTATCGGCGCCGGCCGCTGTCAGCCGGTAGCTGTCTTTCCCTTCGTGATCGATATTGAAACTGTGGGCATCATGTTTGATTGCCCCGATGCGGTAGTTACGGCGTTTCAGTTCTGTGATCACCCGTTCGAGCAGGGTGGTTTTCCCGGTGCCTGACTTGGCAACAAACGACACGGCAGGAACTGTCATGGCAGACCTCCAAAGAGCAGAAAATTAAAAAAACTCTGATTCAGTTTTAGATAAATTGTACCGGGACACGCTCTCCGGCAGCAAAGGAGTCGCGTTCGGCCGGCAGGATTGCAAGGCCGTTGGCACGCAGCATGGTGCAGACAATGGCCGTGTTCTGGTCGCCTGAGCTGCTGGCGAACAGCTCCCCATCCTCGTTGCTGATGACAACGCGCATAAACTGGACCCGCCCGGCCTTTTTTCGGATGGCCTCCTTGAGTGTGGCCATAAACAGGGGCTTATCGGTCTGGCTGTGCCCCATCATTTGCAACAGCGCCGGTCGGACAAACTGATCAAAGGTGATCATGGAGGAGACTGGATTCCCCGGCAGGGAGAAAACCGGAGTGTTCCCCTTGATGCCGAAGGCGGTCGGGCGTCCCGGTTTGATGTCGACCTTCCAGAACAGCTGCTTGACATCGAGCTCAGTCAGGATTTCGCGGACAAAATCCCGGTCGCCGGCTGAGACGCCGGCCGAGGTGATGAGGGCGTCGTACTGAAGCCCTGCTGCAAGTTTTTCACGCAAGCTGGTGTGATTGTCCCGGGCTATGCCGAGCATCACCGGTTCGGCTCCGAGCTCACGCACGGCTGCTGCCAGCGACCACGAGTTGCTGTTGACGATGACCTCGGTTGAAAGAGGGTGGCCGAGTTCGACCAGTTCGTCGCCGGTGGAGAGGATGGCGACTCTGGCCCGACGATAGACCGGGATTTCGGCGTGACCGAAGGAGGCGAGCATGTTGATTTCAGCCGGACGCAGGCGGCAGCCCGTACTCATCGCCAGCTCCTGTTCGCGGATATCCTCACCGCGAAAACGGATATGAGCCCTCGCCGTCACCTTGCCGTGAATGAGAACTTCGGTCGACTTCTCCTCTGTCTCTTCGAAAGGGACCACCGCATCGCAGTCCGGCGGTATCGGCCCCCCGGTCATGATCCTCACCGCGCAGCCGGTCGCCACTGCCGGCTCGGCCCGACCACCGGCCGGTATGTAGCCACTGACCTGCAGGGTGACGGCAGGCTTCAGGCAGTCTCTTGAGCGGACNNGCGCGGACGGCAAACCCGTCCATTGCCGAATTGTCGAAGCGGGGGAGATCGAAAGGTGCCGTAATATCGACGGCCAGAGCCCGCCCCAGTGCGTCCAGAAGCGGTACGGTCTCCGTGGGCAGGCGTTTGACAGCGTCCAGAATCAGGCCTCTTGCATCTTCAAACGATCTGGACATAAAGGGGTCTCCGTCGTGGTTGGGAGGGGTTGTCTTCCGGCCAATTGTCCCTCTTGCAGGCGAACAATATCGGCACAAAGTCGTTCGGGCAGTGCCGGGTCGTGGGTCGAAAGGATGACGGTAAGATCCTTAGAGTTGAGTCTGGTTAAAATTGATTCCATGACGTCGCTTTGGGCGGTGTCAAGGCCGGCCATCGGCTCGTCAAGCAGTAACACTCGCGGTTTTAAGGCAAGGGCACGCACGATGGCGACGCGGCGTAATTCCCCACCGGAGAGCTGATCCGATTTTCGTTGTTCAAATCCGCCGAGGCCGACGGTCTGTAACGACCAGCAGACCAGCCGGTCCTGTTCCCTCCGGGTCAGGTTGCGCAGTTTAAGCGGGTAGCGAATGTTATCAGCCACGGTCCCCTTTAGCAAGTAGGGGGTTTGATGGGCCAGGGTGATCTCCCGACGGATCTGCTGCAGCGCCTTACCGGACCGGGGGAGGGGTTCTCCGCGGTAGAGCAGCGCACCTTGCGCTGGTGGATGCAGTAGCCCGAGCAGCTCAAGCAGGGAGCTTTTTCCTGAACCGTTGACACCGGTCAGACAGGTGATCCGGTCGGCAAAAATTTCGAGCCGGTCGATGCTCAGCACCGTTTTACTGGCGTAGGCGCAGGTAATGTTCCGTAGACTGTAGAGCGATTCCATATGGTCACCTCTGTTGCAGGAGGTTTAAAAGTAGATTGATCCCCAAAGCCACGCTCATCAGCACCAGCCCGAGCGCAAGAGCAAAGGCGAACTCCCCCTTGCCGGTTTCAAGTGCAATGGCGGTGGTCATGGTCCGGGTATAGCCCCGGATGTTGCCGCCCAGCATCATCGCCACCCCGACTTCGGCGATAATGCGGCCAAAGCCGGCAACCACCCCGGCCAGGATCACAAAGCGGACTTCGCGCAGCATCTGCCAGGCGCTTTCGAGCGGTCCTGCACCCAATGTGCGCAGCGTTGGAAGGATGCGCGCATCGGCACCGCAGGCGGCGGAAACCGTGTAGTGGGCGACAATCGGCGTCGCCAGAACGATCTGTCCGATCATCATCGCCACCGGGGTGAACAGTAGCCCCAAGGGGCCAAGTGGCGACTGACGGCTGAGCAGTCCGTAGACGACCAGGCCAACAACCACCGTCGGTAGTGCCATCAATGTATTCAGTCCCGTCAGCACCAGACGCCGACCCCGAAATCGGTGAATACCGATGGCCAGGCCGATCGGAATGCCAATCATTGCGGCGACACTTATGGCACTGATTGAAACGTAGAGCGAGGTCCAGACTGTCCGCAGTACCTCGCCATCGAGGCTGAGAATCAGGGATAAAGCTGTGCCGAGTGATTCGCCGAAGAAGTTCATTCAAGGGTCCGATAATCAGTAGGTAAAGAACAGCTGCTGGCCATTTTTCCGGAACGAGGTGATGATATTTTGTCCCTCGGGGCTGGTCAGGAACGCGGCGAAAGCCTCGGCCAGTGCGTGTTTGACGTGCGGATGTTTTGCCGGATTAACCGGGATAACGCCATAAGGGTTAAAAAGGATTTTGTCCCCTTCGGTGAGCACTTGCAGGTCACTCTTTCCGGTCATGGCTATGTAGGTGCCGCGATCAGACAGGGTGTAACCGTGCAATTCGGTGGCCATGGTGATCACCTCACCCATGCCGCGTCCCGCCTCAAGATACCACTTGCCAGCCGGAACGATGTCGGCGGCCTTCCACAGGCTGCGTTCTTTGGTGTGCGTCCCGGAGTCGTCACCACGTGAAACGAAAGGGGATTGAGTGGCGGCAATCCGTTTAAGCGCTTCGGCGCCCGATGTGAGCCCCTTGATCTGTGCCGGATCAGCTGGCGGACCGAGGATGACGAAGTCGTTGTACATGACGTCGCGACGTCCGACACCATAGCCTTCCTGGACAAATTTATCCTCACGCGCACGCGCATGCACCAGAATGACATCGACATCTCCGGCTTCCCCGAGTTTAATCGCCTTACCGGTACCGACAGCGATGACATCGACCTTGCAGTCGTTCGCCTGCTCGAAGGGGGGGAGCAGGACTGCCAGCAGCCCGGAATTATCGGTTGAGGTCGTCGTCGCCAAACGCAGGTGTTCCTGGCAAAAAGCCGGGGTCGCACAGAGCAGGGCCAGGAAAAAGCTACAGAGCAGGGGCCGCCATTTCAACATGGTTTTTCTCCTTGTGAGGTGTTCATTAATAAAAAAAGCCCATTCCGCGAGGAAAGGGCCCGGATGCACGATCGGCATCAGCTGGGCTCTCCTTTCCAAAAGGGAGGCACTGCCATTTCCAGCAGAACCCATTGACCGGCCGCCGTGAGGGGTCTCCCTGTTAGGCGAAACGGTTCGGAGAACAAAACAATCGTGTTAAGCCTTAAATAGACTCGGCCGTTTTCTTTTTGTTAGTCGTCTCCTCTGACCGATGCGGTGGATAAGTATCCCGCAGTGAAAAATATTCCTGCGGTGTATTGACGTTGAGAAAGAAATTCTCGACTGCACCGGATGGGCTCAGGTCTGCCGCCGGCACCTCGATGACGTCAACCTGTGGGAAAAAGCCGACGATCCGTTTATGACCGGCATCAAGAACCATCTCCATCGCCGGAATGCAGCGTTTGTGATACAGGGCGTGCAACGGTTCCGGGCCATGCGTGCTGATCGGGATGACGACATCCCCATCGGCAGCCAGGTCACACAGAAGGGTGATTGCTTCCGGGTTGATAAACGGCATATCGCAGGCGACGACAAAAGCTGCGTTGTGTCTGGCGTGGGAAAGACCGGAGTGGATGCCGGCCAGTGATCCCTGGGCATAATAGAGATCAGGGACCTTGCGGCAGGGGATGGCGCTGTAAAGATCTGGGCTGTTGGTGACGATAATCACTTCGTCGAACAGTTCCGCCATGATGCGGTAGGTATGGTCGATAAACCGTGCGCCATGAAACGGCAGCAGAGATTTGTCGCTCCCCATGCGCCGGCTCTCGCCGCCGGCGAGGATCACCCCTGTGACCCCGGCTACCGGCGTCGTTGCGGTGACGATCTGCAGTTGCTGCGCGTGAGTGTAGACCTCCAGCGATTCGCCACGCAGGTAACCGATCAGGGTAATGCCGGCTTGCTCGCAGAGCGCGATCGCCTTGTCGGTAACCGAGGTGCGGGACGCAATCAGGCCAATACCGAGTCGGGCCGCTTTGGCGACCATTTCGGTCGAAACGCGTCCCGAGGTCACCAGCATCTTGTCGGCTAAATCGATCTGCTTGAACCAGGCCTCACCGGCGAGGCGGTCGAAGGTGTTATGACGACCGATATCCTCGGCAAACAGCAGCAGGCCGTTTGCATCGCCGATTGCTGCGGAATGGATGCCACCGTGATTGCGATACTGCTCCGCCTGTTTGGCCAGTTGGTTCATCAGTCGGAACAGGGCAGTGCTGGAGTATCTGCCGGGCTTGGCAGGTTGTTCAGTTGTTAGCTGCTGCGGCAGGTTATAGGAGATGCCGGTGCCGCACCCCGAGGTAAGCGTCGGCTGCAGCTTGACCGGTAAATCGCCTTTGAGGCGGACTTCAGCCAGGCCGAAATCGGCGCAGACGCCAAGACATTCGATATCGTCAAGCGTGGTGATAAACCCCTGCAGACGAAAGAATCCGACCAGCAGAAAATTAAGCTGGTGTGGCGAACAGACCAGGGTCGCCAGCTCCTGACCATTCACCTTCAGCCGCAGTGGATACTCCTCAACCACCCGGCGTTGTGCCGGTTGCAGGCGGCCGTTTTTCAACTGATGGAAACTGAGTGGTTTTTCTTCTGTCATCGATTGTCCCGTTTCAGGCGTTTTGGGTTCTTTTGCCCTTAACAAAACCTTCTTTTTGCGCCATCAGGTCGAGGTGCAGGGTGTTGAGATCCTCAACATCCATCGGCAGCCCTTCGCCAAGTTCCCGGCTGTCGACAACCTTGAGGTAGCCGGAGCATTTGCGGCAGATATCGACCCGGTAGCCCGCTTCACCTTCGGCAGTGAAATATTCCAGACTGTCGGTCTCATCGTTGCCGCAGTAGGTGCACATAAGACGGATGACACCCCATTCACTGGCGCAGATGGAACAATGCAGCAGTTTTTTTCCTTCTTCTCCAACCAGTTCTCCCATGGCCGGTGTGCCACCACAGATCGGACAATAACCTTCTTTCCAGTCGCTGTAGGCCGGACGTCCGTGCGTTTCAAGCCAACTCTGCAGCCCGTAGCCGAGGCTGGTAGAGCAGACATATTCGAGCAACGCCGATGGTATCTCCAGTTCTGCGGCGCACGCCTCCAGCGGCGCCCGGTCTTTCTCCAGACAGGCGATGAGAAGCTTCTCAACCGGGAGGTTGCCTGCGTTTTGTGCCTGAACGATGCGCTGCAACTCGTCTTTCCCTTGTTGGCCGAGGGTGATCAATTGTCCGGCCAGACTTGCGATAAATTTGCCGGCCGGCTCGATCATAATCTGCAGTGCGTCGCCGGTCAGGAGCGGGAAGCCGGCCTGGCGCCGCAGTTCCCATTGGCCCGGATCGACATTGACGCCCAGCCACTGACACGGGTGCTGCTGCAGAAATGTACAAAGATCACGATGGAAATCATAAATTTCCGCGAATTGGGGGCGTCGTTTACGCAGGTCTTGCAGCCGTTTCAGTTTAACCTCAAGCAAAGGCATAAATAGTTCTCCTGGTGTTCAGTATCCCGGCGGTGGCGGGGCGTGAACCGGCTGGTAGGTCCCGGTCAGGCTGTTTAAAAAAGCTTCAAGTGCCAGTTTTTCACCGGCCGATAATCCCAGAGGTTTAAGACGCTCAGTTTTATCCGGATCGTATCCGCCCCCCTGGTTGAAAAATTCAATGACTTCGGCCAGGCTTGCGAAGCTGCCGTTATGCATATACGGTCCCGTCTGCTCGACCTGCCGTAGCGGCGGGGTGCGAAACGCGCCTATGTCGCCTTTTTTATGGGTCACTGCATAATGGCCGGGATCGCGATCCATCGATTCGACTCCCATCTCCCCGAGGAAGAAATTGCGGGTCGATCGGTGCTGAGGGTCGCTGCTCAGTTCCGGCAGTTCGGCTACACCCAGGTTGTAAAACTTCTCGTCGGTCAGCAGACTTCCTGAATGGCATTGTGCGCAGTTGCCGCGCTTTCCGTAAAAAATAGCCATCCCCTGTTGTGCATCTGCCGACAGGGCATCTTTTTGGCCTTTAAGGTAACGATCAAAAGGGGCATCGGTGATCAGCAGGGTCCGCTCAAAGGCGGACAGCGATCCAACAATCCGTTCCAGGGTCACTCCGCCCCCCCAGGCCTGTTCAAACAGTTGCTGATACTCCGGGATCTCCCTGAGTTTGGCAACCAGGTAGCGGGGGTTCAGATTCATTTCAAAGGATGAATGAATCGGTCCTTGCGCCTGCTGTTCCAGTCCTTTGCTACGTCCGTCCCAAAAAAACGTATCAAGATAGCCGACATTCAGCAGGCCGATAGTGTGACGCCAGTGTTTGTTGGTCGGGTAAGCGGCGGAGATTTTTCGACCATCAGCATAAGCTTCATCCGGAACATGGCAAACGGCACAGCTGATGGTGCCGTCACCGGAGAGGCGACGATCAAAAAACAGTGCCTTGCCGAGCTCCACTTTCGCCGGGTCTTGTGCCGGAAGTAGCTGCAGTGGCTCCGGCAACGGGAGTTGTCGGGCCATCAACGGTCCGGGGACGAGCAGGAGCAGACAGCTCAAAATAAAGATGAATCGCTGAAGAAACCGGTCCTTCATCGTCCTCCCTTGGCGGCCTCCGCCAGCGCCGTATCAATCACCTGGCGGAAGCTTTCGATCGGGCGCTCCCCGACCAGCGTTCGGCCGTTGATGACAAACGTTGGCGTCTGGTAAAAATCGAGCTCTCGGGCCAGTTGAACATCTTTCTCGACACGAGGGCGGTGCGTTTCGCTGTCCAGTTCTTTGGTGAAGCGTGGAACATCAAGTTTCAACTGCCGGGCGTAACCGATAAGGTCGTCGCGGGTCAGTCGTTTCTCATGGGTCATCAGGTCAAAGTATTCCCAGAATTTTCCCTGTACCCGTGCCGCTTCAGCGGCCTGGGCCGCCAGATAGGAGTAATCGCGGTAACGGTAGGGGTAGTGCTTGATGACCAGCCGCACTTTGCCTTTGTATTCTTCAAGAACTTTCTCGACGGTCGGACCGACCGCCTGACAATAAGGTCATTGAAAGTCGATGAATTCAACCATGGTGACGGCAGCATCAGCCGGACCGCGGCTTGGAGAGTCACCCAGTGGAACATTGATCAAAGTTTTCTCTGCCGCACCGGCTGCTGTTGCCAGCAGGCTCAGGAGCAGGATCATCAGCAAACGCGTCATGTTCTCTCCTGTCCATAGAATCGGACTCCACAAGCGGTCTGAGGCATGGACGACCGGTTGTGGAGTCCTGCAGTCCTAGTCTTTGCCGCCAACTTCCTGGTACCACTTGCTGGCGTGTTTTTTGGCCCAGATTTTTTTTACCTGGCCCCAGAGCATGCCATCAATGGTCCCCGGATTGCCGATGGTGGCCAGGTAAATATGAACGACCGCACCCATGACAAAAAGGATGAAAAACAGACCGTGCAGCATCAAAGAGAACTGGGTCAGCCCACGCTCCATCGAGGTTGGATCCCAGATCACATAGCCGGTCAGGCCAAGGATCACCGTCGCGATGATGGAAAACAGGGCGAACAGCTTCTGCCCGGCGTTGAATTTTCCCTGCGGAATTTCGGGTTGATCTTTCGACAGATAACCACCGAAGCCTTTAAACCACCTGCCATCATCACTGTCAAATCTACAGGTGTCTTTGGCATGAGCGAAAAACAACAGTATCGAGGTGATGAGAAATACGATTCCGGCAATCTTGTGGGCCAGGATCCCCTGCTCCGGTCCGCCGAAGAAGTCGAAGTAACTGAAGAAGGTGTGCGCAAAAAGGCCTAGCCCTGACATAACTAACACGAAAAAGGCGATGGCAAGAACCCAGTGCACTACGCGATCGAAAGCGCTGAAGCGCTTGACATAGTTACCCATGGTTGCCACCTCCCTTTTCTGTCCCATTTTCTTCAAGTTGCTTGGGCCCGACGGTTACATAATGCAGCATGGCAACGCCGACGGCACCCCAGAAACCGAGGATCCCGAGTGGCTTGATGACGTCCTTCCAGAGGAAGATCGAGGTCGGAATGGTCGGATTGGCCGCCAGATTGTAATCCTGTGGCTTATTGTCGAGCAGATACATGGCGCCGAGACCACTGAGGGCGGTCTCTCCGTAGATCGGTTTGCCGCTGGTCTTGGCTGTGGCGATCAACTGGTCGCGATCACCGAACAACAACGTCCCGGTCGGGCAGGCCTTGACACAGGCCGGTTGCAGGCCGTTTTCGACCCGGTCGAAGCAGCCGTGACATTTGGCGATCTTGTTCTGTGCGTCGTAACGAGGGACATCGAACGGGCAGCCGTTGACGCAGTAGTTGCACCCGATGCACTTATCCTTGTTGTAGGCGACCAGTCCGTCCTCGGTCCGATAAAGAGCGCCGACCGAGGGGCAGACCTTCATGCAACCGGCTTCGCTGCAGTGCATGCAGCGCTTGTTCAGGAACAGCCACTTGAACTCACCATTCTCTTCAGTTTCGATGAATTCGATTTTATTGTGCAGGTATGCCGTCAGTTTCGGCGGATTTTCGTAAGAGCCCGAGTTCACCGTAGCCTCTGCCGGAAGTTTATTCCACTGTTTACACGCCACCTGGCAACTGCGGCAGGCGATGCAGCGACTGGTATCGATCATGAATGCTTTGTGTTTCATCGCCTCACCCCCTTTTCTCGATGTTGACCTGGAAGGCCTTGGTTTCCGGAATCATCGTGTTGCCATCGCCGATGGTCGGTGTCAGCAGGTTGGCGCTGTCGCCGCTGTTCGCCGTCGTCCAGCCGTAGCACCAGGGCAATCCAACCTGATGGATTGTCGTCCCCTGTACTTTGAATGGCCGGAAGCGTTTAGTGACGATGGCCACCGCATCGACTTTACCCCGCCCGGAAGAGACCACACACATCTCGCCGTTTTTGATCCCTTTATCTTTGGCCAGCTCGGGACTGAGTTCGACAAACATGTTCGGTTGCATTTCGTTCAGCCAGGGGGTGTTGCGGGTCATGACGCCGGTCTGCCAGTGCTCGGTCACCCGGTAGGTGGTCGCCACATAGGGGTAGCGCTGGTCACAGGAGTAGAACGCATCCTCTTCCAGGCCGCCATCGGCAAAAAAGAGCTTGATGACCGGGTTGTTCTTGGTCCCTGAAAGGGGGTTCTTTTCGATCGGGCACTCAAGTGGTTCATAGTGCTCGGGGAACGGTCCCTCTTTCATACCGGCGGCGAAAATCGAGGCGACGCCGTCCGGCAGCATGATGAATGATTTCTTGGTTCCGGCCTGAGAGAGGGGCTTCCAGCCGCCGTCGGGGACATCCCCTTTCCATTTGCCGCCGTCCCACCAGATGACCGGACGATCCTTGTTCCATGGCACCCCATCGGCATTGACAGAGGCACGGTTGTACAGGATGCGGCGGTTCACCGGCCAGCACCAGCTCCACTCGGGATAAAGGCCGACGCCGCTCGGGTCTTTCTGGCTGCGCCGGGCCATCATGTTCCCTTTTTCCGTATAGCTGTTGCAGTAGAGCCAGTTGCC